>CBDVEQ010000038.1:0-15785 GCA_965373045.1 uncultured bacterium
AAACATCAACACAATCATCTAAAAATTTATTTCATGTATCGCAACTTTTTACCCTACGGGCGAGCCGATCTGCTTTGTTGCGGCGCATTCGCAGTATATGAATACGGCTTTATACGCCGCGCCGTGCATATCGACTCGTGAATAACCCAGACCTTAGGCTATTCATGAAAATTTGCGATACTTTGAAACATCAACACAATCATCTAAAAATTTATTTCATGTATCGCAACTTTTTACCCTACGGGCGAGCCGATCTGCTTTGTTGCGGCGCATTCGCAGTATATGAATACGGCTTTATACGCCGCGCCGTGCATATCGACTCGTGAATAGTCCAGGCACTTACTTCAATGAACTCAAAGAACTGGATTCCCGTTTCCACGGGAATGACGAAGGGAAAATGAACATCAAGCAAGGTTAAAGGGAAGGAGGGGTGGTGCGGCGAATTGGGCTTTATCTTTTTTCTGCCTTTCACCTTTGGCCTTTGGCCCTTGGCCCTTGGCCTTCTACGACTTCGATAGACTTCAATAGACCTCAATAGACTTCTATGGACTTCGACAGACTTTTCTCGCGGACTTGTCCCCCCCATTATTGACAATAAGAAGTGTATATCATATCTTTGGAGCAATATGAAAAGTAAAGAAATGGCAGATGTTCTGACTCCGGTCCGGATGAAAGACGATGTGCTGTTCGAGGATAATCTCCGGCCCCAGAATTTCGATGAATTTATCGGCCAGGAGACCATTAAATCCAACCTCATTATCTTCATCCAGGCTGCAAAAAAAAGAAAGGAACATCTTGATCACGTACTTCTGTACGGCCCCCCGGGGCTGGGAAAAACAAGCCTGGCTTATCTGCTTGCCAAAGAACTGGGTGTCGGCATCAAGCCCACGTCAGGACCCGTCATCGAGAGGATAGGAGATCTCTCCGCAATTCTTTCCAATCTCCTGCATAAGGAGATCTTCTTTATCGACGAGATTCACAGGCTGCATCCTTCCGTCGAAGAGATCCTGTATTCGGCCATGGAGGATTTCAGCATCGACATCGTCATAGGCCAGGGGCCAAGCGCCCGAAGCCATAAACTGCAGCTCAAGAAATTCACCCTGATCGGCGCTACAACCCGCGCAGGACGAATCACTGCTCCATTAAGAGGCCGCTTCGGGATCATCAACCGCCTGGATTATTATGATACAGAGGATCTGAAAAAGATCATTCTGAGGTCAGCCTCCATCCTGAAAATCAGTATAGATGATGAGGGGGCCAAGAGGATCGCAGGACGGGCAAGAGGCACGCCGCGGATTGCCAACCGTCTCCTGCGGCGGGTCAGAGATTATGCAGAAGTGGTCGGTCAGGGTAAGATCACAGGAAAAGAGGCGACCCGATCGATGGATAAGATGGAGGTGGATTCCCTGGGACTGGATGAGGTCGACCGCAAGATCCTGATGACCATCATTGAAAACTACAATGGAGGGCCGGTAGGCATCGGTACCATTTCAGCGGCTATCGATGAGGAAAAAGACACCATTGAAAGCATATACGAACCCTTCCTCATGCGGATCGGGTTTCTCGAGCGGACCACCCGCGGACGCAAAGTCACTTCCAGAGCCTATAAACATCTGGGACTGACATTGCCGCCCTCCGGCCAAGGGGACTTATTCTAGAACATGCTGCTTGAGAATTTTAACTATGATCTTCCCGAAAAGCTGATCGCACAGAAACCCCTTCCACAAAGGGAGCATTCCCGGATGATGGTTCTGAACAGGACTACACAGAAAATCACCCACACCCTGTTTTCCCGGTTCCCAGAATTCCTTAACAAGGGAGACCTGCTCGTTCTCAACAACAGCAGAGTCATACCGGCCCGGGTCTGGGGAAAAAACAGGGACAGGGATATCGAATTTCTGTTTTTAAAGAAAAGGCAGAAAAAGGAATGGGAAGTGCTGTGCCGCCCGGCTAAACATGTCCGTCAAGGTGATACTATCACTTTTTCCTCTGAGCTTATTGGCGAAGTCACTGCCGTTTTAGAAGAAGGAAAACGTTTCCTGCGGTTTAGGTCCGAGGATATCCTGTCCCGATTAAATAAGATCGGATACGCCCCGCTCCCGCCCTACATCAAACGAAAACCCAGACCCGATGGAATGAGAACCTTTGATCTGAACAGGTATCAGACAGTCTTTGCCTGCAGGGATGGCTCTATTGCCGCACCGACAGCCGGACTTCATTTCACTCTGCCGCTCCTAGAAAGAATCAGGAAAAAGGAAGCTTCAATCGAATATCTGACCCTGGACATCGGACTAGCCACATTTCAACCTGTAAGAGCAGAACACATTGAAGACCATCAGATGCTGGATGAATCTTATGAAATTATTCCCTCTACCGCTGCAGCGATCAACAGGGCCAGATAACAAACACGGCCGGTTGTTGCTGTGGGAACAACATCGGTCCGCGCCCTTGAAAGCAGCGCTGAACATGAGCGAATTGCATCCGGTTCTCATTCGACTAGGCTTTACATCTACCCGGGCTATGAATTCCAGATGGTAAACCGGCTGCTGACCAATTTTCACCTTCCCAAATCCACCCTGCTCATGCTGGTATCCGCCTTTGCCGGATACGACTTTGTGATGCGGGCGTATAGAGAAGCGGTTGAGCTTGGGTATAGGTTTTTTAGCTATGGTGACTGTATGTACATACATGAGTGAATCATAAAAGCAACCGAAACCTGACATTTCTTTTCTTTTTGGACTCATCAGCCATTGTTTAATTCCAAGAAATAATTGTCACCTAGCCTGCTTTTTTTGATCTTTATTATTTTTATGTCGCCGTTTTTCACCCTACGGCCGGGCCGATCTCTTCACAGTGGCTTCGTCGTGTTCCGTTCGCAGTATATTAATACAGCTTCACGAACAGCCTCTTGCAGATGCATCAACCTCGAATCGTAAATAGTCCAGGCATTTACTTCAATGAGCTCAAAGAACTGGATTCCCGTTTCCACGGGAATGACGTCTTACTTTGGCCTTTGGCTTTTGGCCTTTGGCCTTCTTCGACTCCTATCGACTGTTCTTCTTTTACCCTTTATTCCGTGTCTTGCTTTGGGGCAGTTCTTTAGATATACTGACCACACTCAGGTGATAACATGAGCGAATGGAAAAACAGCGGACAGGACGAGGCCAAAAAGGCAAAACTGGACACCACCCTTCATCCCAGCACAACAGCCAAGGAATTCAAGATCACAATCGAATTCAGATATAAAGCCGCGGCCAGCTACAAGAAAGCCGTAGACATAGCACGGAGACATCCTTCCTACACAAAAGAAGGAGAGGGCGAATGGGTCCGTCACTCCGCTACATTCAGTACCGGCGATGTCGAAGAACTGTTTGAGCTCTTCAATCTAGTGCATGGATGGGACACGACCGAAGTGCTGGTCAATCATAAAAAGATCCCTTACGGGCATCAGTTATGGGTGCCTCTCATGTGGTTTAACCTCATCAAGAGCTGGTTTAACCGCATCGAATAGAGTGAATTACTTGATCTCTTCGAGGCGGACTGTAAAGTGTCGAAGATGCTTGGCCTGATGGGTGATCTTTAATCCTTTGATTTGTTCCCTTTTCTTGTAAAGACTGCTCATGGCATCCGCCACATAGTGCATGTGTGAAACAGAGTAAACCCTCCGCGGGATCGCCAGGCGTACAAGTTCCAGTTTCGGAAAGATAATCTCTCCGGTCTTTTTATCTTTTTTTGCGAACATCACACTCCCGATCTCGACCGCTCTGATGCCGGCTTCCCGGTACAGGGCCACACTCAGCGCCCAGCCCGGATACTGGACCCGGGGAAGATGAGAAAGAAACCTGTCTGCAAGGATGTAGACAGCATGACCGCCCACAGGTTTGTAGAACGGAACATTGGCCCGATCCAGAAGATCTCCAAGATACCGGACCTGCCCTACCCTGTAAGCCAGGTAGTCTTCATCCAGACCTTCTTCGATCCCGATGGCCAGGGCCTCAAGGTCACGGCCTGACATGCCTCCATATGTGGGAAACCCCTCGGTGATGATGAGAAGATTTTGAAGTCTCTCTGCAAGATCTCCATTATTCAGGGCGAGAAAACCGCCCATATTGACCAGCGCATCCTTCTTGGAACTCATGGTGGCGCCATCCGCATACGAAAAGGTTTCCTGGGCGATCTCCAGAATGGACTTGTCTTCATATCCTTTTTCCCTTGTTTTGATGTAATATGCGTTTTCCGCAAAACGGCATGCATCAAAAAAGAATGGAAGTTTATGTTTTTTGCATATCCGGCTGACCTTTTTAATATTATCCATGGACACAGGCTGTCCGCCTCCGCTGTTGTTGGTGATGGTCATCATCACCATGGGGATCTTGTCTGTTCCTTTTTCTGCGATAAACCTCTTCAGCTTTCCAATATCCATGTTCCCCTTAAAATCCGCTTTCAGATCCGGGTCAAAGGCTTCATCCGCAACCAGGTCAACGGCAAAAGCTTTCCTGTACTCGATATTGGCCTGGGTTGTATCAAAATGAATGTTGTTGGGGATATAATCTCCCTCGCGGAGAACAGTTTCAAAGAGAATACGTTCCGCTGCCCTGCCCTGATGCGTCGGGAGCACATGTTTGAACCCAAAAATCCGTTTTACGGCTTTTTCAAAATGAAAAAAACTCTTTGCCCCGGCATAAGATTCATCCGCAACCATGATGCCAGCCCACTGCCTGTCGCTCATCGCTGATACTCCGCTGTCCGTTAAAAAATCGATATAGACCTTCTCTGCAGGAATATTAAAAATATTAAAGCCGGCTTTATTGAGAACATCCTCTCTTTCTTCTCGTGACGTCTTTTTAATATGCTCTACAACCTTGATCCGGTAGGGCTCAATAGGATAATCATCTTTCAACATATATCTCTCCTTTCCCCGATTCAAAAAGAAACCAGGTTCCTGAAAGCATTATATCTATTTTCTATATCTTTGTCAGACAACGTTTTTAAGCGCTCTATACCGAAATCCTCGATGACAAAGGAGGCTATCACGCTGCCAAAAACAGCCGCCCGGCGGAAATCGTCATTTTTCATGGAACCCTCTCTGTCCAGGTACCCCAGAAAACCTCCGGCAAAGGAGTCCCCGGCTCCAGTCGGGTCAACCACATCCTCACAGGGAAAGGCCGGAACATTAAAAACCATGTCCCGGCTAAAAATGAACGCTCCATGCTCTCCTTTTTTGGCTACGACAAGGTCCGGACCAAATCTTAAAAGTTTTTTCCCGGCTTTAATCAGATTCATCTCGCCGGTCAGCATTTTGATCTCTTCGTCATTGGCAAAAAAAACATCTACTTTTTCAAGTGTTTTCAGCAGAATATCCCCTTTTGTCTCGATCCAAAGAGCGATCGTATCCATAGCGACCATCTTGGGATTCTCCACCTGAGCCAGAATATCCTCCTGCAGGTCAGGATCGATGTTGCCCAAAAAGAAAATATCTGCTTTTCTATATGCGTCATTGAGCTTAGGCTTAAAATCTTCAAAGACATTCACATCGGTACGGAGAGTCGTCCTCTGATTAGGGTCTGCTCCGTAGCGCCCTTCCCAGAAAAAGGTTTTCCCTTCCCTGATCTCAAGGCCCTGCATATCCACCCCCCGACCCTTCATAAACTCTATGACCTCGGAGGGGAAATCCTTTCCAACCACACTGATCACTTTGGGCTCGGTGAAAAAACTGGCTGCAAGCGACGCATATGTACCAGACCCCCCCACAATTCTTTCCCTCCGTTCTTTAGGTGTCTCGATCGTATCAAAAGCTAAAGAACCGACAATAACTAAACTCATAATTCTCCTTTTTAAGACTGTTCATCAATATATTTCTTGATGATGTGATGGAGTTCCTGTTTTTTATCCACAGGAATCTGATCCGGCCTCGTGACCAGCGCATTTTTCAGGGCATCGGCGCATGAGCATTCATCTCCCCGCTTTTCAGGAATGTGTGTAACAGCTAATTTTATTACCGCCTTAGCGTTTTCGATATTTTTGCCAAGGTTTTCCAGGATCATCTCCACGGAAACGCTTTCTTCGACCTCATGCCAGACATCATAATCGGTCACCAGATTCATTGTGGCATAACAGATCTCAGCTTCCCGGCACAACTTGGCTTCAGTGAGACTTGTCATGCCGATCACATCACATCCCCATTGGCGATAGATCCGGGACTCGGCTTTTGTGGAAAAAGCAGGGCCTTCGATACAGACATAAGTCCCTCCTTTATGTATACGGAATCCCAGCTGCCGGGCCGCATCATAAAGGATCCCGCCCACAACAGGACAGACAGGGTCGGCAAAACTGATGTGGGCAGCCAGCCCATTACCGAAAAATGTGTTCTGCCGCCGGAATGTCCGGTCAAAAAACTGGTCGGATAACACAATATCCAGAGGCCTGATCTCTTCTTTCAGAGAACCGCAGGAATTGACTGCGATGATACTCTCCACCCCCAGTTTCTTGAATCCGTAGACATTCGCCCTATAATTGATATCAGACGGAATAAGACGGTGGCCGCAGCCGTGGCGGCTTAGAAAAGCAACCATCCTCCCTTCCAGCTCGCCGATTATAAAAGGATCAGATGGGGAGCCGAATGGAGTTTCAACAGCCGCCTCACGCACATCCGTGATCCCATCTATTGCATAAAGACCGGTCCCGCCCAGTATTCCGATTTTAACTTGAGGAAGTTTATCTGTCATTTCAATCTCCAAAGAATAAGAACATATTGAAATCTATTTTTATACAGCAAGTCAAGGAATTCCCGTATTCTTTGATTTTTGTGGAGGAAAACATTATCCTGTCATCAGGAAAAACAGATGAAAGACGATTTATTATTAGATCCTCTGATCGATATCCTCGTTAATGCTAAAAATATAGCTGCTCTGACCGGCGCCGGTATCTCCGCAGAATCCGGAATCCCAACATTCCGCGGCGAAGAAGGCCTTTGGAAGCAGTACAGGGCCGAAGAACTGGCTACACCCGGCGCCTTTGAAAACGACCCCAGTCTGGTCTGGGAATGGTATGACTGGAGGCGCGGAATAATCGGGTCAAAGGACCCGAATCCCGGCCACTCTGCCCTGGCCTCATGGGAAAAAAAATTCCCTTCATTTCACATCATCACTCAGAACATCGACGGACTGCACCGAAAAGCCGGGTCAAAAAACGTCCTTGAGCTCCACGGCAATATCTGGAAGCTCCGCTGCACCGAGAAAGGAACCCTGTTTGACGACCAGAATGTCCCTCTGAAAGAAATACCACCCCTCTGCCCTGACTGCGGCGCCCTGCTGCGCCCGCATGTGGTCTGGTTCGGAGAATCACTGGACATGGGAATATTAAATGACGCATTCCGGCTGAGCGGGGAATGTGATGTCATGCTTGTTGTGGGCACGTCTGCGGTTGTCCAACCGGCCGCATCTCTTCCCCTTACAGCGAGGGAAGCAGGGGCAGCAGTTGTCGAAATAAATCCGGATGCCACACCTCTGACTGCTTATGTGGATTTTTCTTTCCGCGGCAGATCCGGAGAAATCCTCCCTTTGATCGATAAAAAATTGATGCAGGCCCAAAAACCGGGAAAGGATTGACCTGATATGAAATACCTCTATTTTGATGCTGCCTCAGGATTGAGCGGAGATATGATCCTCGGGGCGCTGCTTGACCTGGGAATACCGCCGGATTCATTCAAAGAGGCTGTTGCCGGACTGGGTCTTCCTGTGGACATCGAGATCTACGATACCAAAAGGTCTTCGCTCCGGGGCCTGAAAGTCGACGTAAATGTTAAAAGACAGGACACAACCGTTCGACGCTGGACAGATATTGAATCCCTGATCAAGGACAGCCCGTTCAAGGACATTGTAAAAAAACGCGCCATTGCTATTTTTAAGAACCTGTTTAAAGCCGAAGCCAAAGTCCATGGACATGACTTCCACAAGACCTATCTCCATGAAGCAGGAGCTGACGATGCTATTGTAGATATCCTGGGCACCTCTTTCCTCCTGGAAGAACTGAACATCAAGAAAGTATACTGCTCACCATTAAATGTCGGACAGGGATGGGTAAAATGCTCACATGGCGTCCTTCCAGTCCCTCCACCTGCGGTGGCTGAACTCCTAAAAAATGTCCCGGTCTACACCGCCTGGGCTAAGGAGGAACTTGTTACCCCGACAGGCGCAGCCATCATCACCACGATCGCCAAAGACTTTATTCCCTTCCCGGAGATAAAGTATCAAAAGATCGGATGGGGCGCCGGCGGAAGAGACTTCAAGGATTTTCCAAATCTCCTTCGCGTATTTTACGGTGAGCAAAAGGATTTCCGCCCGGAAAAAAGAGTTTACCAGATCGAAGTCAACATCGATGATGCCAATCCTCAAATACTGGCGTCTTTTTTAGACAAAGCTCTTGATCTTGGGGCTCTGGACGCCTACATGACATCAGTATCCATGAAAAAAAACCGGCTCGGTACCAAACTGACCCTGCTTGCGGATTTGGGCCATCTGGACCGCCTGACCCGCGCTGTCTTTGAGGAGACAAGTTCTATCGGAGTCCGGTATTTTCCAGTCAGCAGATACATCCTGGAACGAAGGATCGAGAAGATAAAAGTCCTTGGTGAAGAGATCGCTGTTAAGATCGCCAGCCTGGACGGCAAAGATGTCAATATCCAGCCCGAATATGATGACTGTCAAAAAGTGGCTGAAAAGAAAAATGTTCCGCTTAAAAAGATCATGGAACTGGCCCTCAAGGCTTTCATTCGCAGCTCTTGAATAAGGAATAACAGTTTTAGTTCAGGCGGCTGTCCTTTTTGTCCTCTCCCCACTGGGGCAGTTTGAACTGGCCGGGCTTGGATTTTAAGACCTCCTTGAGCCAGTCGGAGGGATAACCCAGGCTGCGGGGCCGTCCCTTCTCGTCTTTAACATAACCGTCATTGTACTTTGTGACAAGATATTCTCCCAGTTCGATCCAGCGTTTGACCACCATGTCCCCCTGGCTGACCGAGTAATTGGTCAGATAACGCTTCACAAGCCCGGGATCGGTTTTAAACAGCTCCAGAGCAGTCTTTTCGATGACCGGCTGCAGGGAAAGGAATTGGCCTTCCAGTTCCGACTGGACCTTCCGGATATCTTTGACCATGTAGGAATATTTCAGGTTGGCGAAATTGGCCGCAAAATTGAAGACCCACCACGCAGAATCCCACGAAAACTGCTGCAAATCTCCCTTTTTGAAGGATTCCGGCACATCATCTATGCAGCAGTACAGAGGCACATAACAGGAAGTATATGTATCGTCCAGACCATACCAGTATACACCGCCGATCGCATCAGGCAGCCAGCCGCGTGATTGGGAAACAAAGGAAAAGCCTGTTTGCTGCGTCGATATGGGCCTCTCCCAACTGTACTTGACACCATCTACTTCCCAGGTCAAACCACGGCAGCGGAGCGGTGTTCCAAATGGTCCGGCGTCTATTCCCTTGGTCATATCAAATTCCGTCCCCTCATAATGGTCGCGCATGATGTTAATCACATCATGGATGGAAAGTCTTTCATCCGGTTTAATCCACAGAGGGTAGGGTTCTGTACCCTTCACGCCTCTTTGAAAATCCGGGGAGAGATCCATTGACGGAGCGCTGCGCCGGAACATGCTCCACACTCTGGCTGCACAGGTCCGGAGGGAGGAGGGTTTCGGGGGATCATAAGCATAGCGGAAACTGAAGGCTTTTCCGGATTTCGGATCGTAATATCCTTTTTGTACGGCAAACGAAATTACATTTTTTGAATAGAGGCAGTTTTCCGGATCATCCAGAGGGAATTCCCCGATGCGGGACTGGTTGGCATGACCGCAGACATAACCGTCAGGGATACGGAGCGCGACCCAAAGCGCACCTTTTCCGCCGGGACCAGGACCGATCATCTCCATGATCCAGGCTTCATTTTTGTCAGCAATGGAAAAGGATTCACCTGTGCTGCTGTATCCATATTCCTCAACAAGATCCGTCATCACCCGGATAGCCTCACGTGCGGTCTTTGTCCGCTGAAGAGCAAGTCTCATCATTGTAAAATAATGAAGCAGTCCTTTCGGATTTCGAAGCTCTGACCTGCCTCCGAAAGTGGTCTCTCCTATGGCAACCTGAAATTCGTTCATCAGGCCGACCACAGCATAGGTGTGAGGAATCTGTTTGACTTTCCCTCGCAATTTGCCATCACGGCCCCGGAATTCGATCCAGGCATCGGGTTTGTGGTCCTGGGCCGGAGTGCTTTCGAGATGAGGGAGAAACTCTCCGTCACAAGTGTACGTGATCATAACCGAGCCGTCTTTTGAAGCGCCCTTTGTCACCAGGAAACTTGAACAGTCATCCTGAGCCCATTGATAGCCCACCGTCATGAATAATATTATAACGACTGTGGTAAAAAAAATGATTTTAGGTTTCATGGTATAAATCTCCTTTGGAAGGTTTTTTGTTCCTGAATTAGCCTACAGCGGGACACCGAAAAAATCAATGGGGGCGGTTCTATTTTCCCAAAAAAATAGAACCGTCCCCATCCTGATTGTTTCTAACAGCAAATTTCGGTAGAATAGTAAAATTAACCTGAATAGTTCAAGCAACGGAGAAAACTCGTGGATAGAAAAAAGATAGAACAAGGTGTAAAACTCATAATTGAAGGCATCGGCGAAAACCCGAACAGGCCCGGTATCCGGAAAACACCGGAACGTGTAGCTAAAATGTATGAGGAGATCCTTGGAGGCCGGATGAAGGACCCTGCCTTACAGCTTAAGGTGATCGACGGCGAAAAACACGACGAGATGGTCCTTATCAAGAATATCCCTCTTTATTCTGTCTGCGAGCACCACTTTCTGCCCTTTGCCGGGATCGCCCACGTGGCCTATATCCCCAAAGGGGGCCGGATCGTCGGATTGAGCAAGATAGCCCGTGTTGTGGAGATTCTCTCCCAGAGGCTTCAGGTCCAGGAAAGACTGACCAAGGAAGTCGCTGACCTTATCGACAAGACACTTAATCCTTTGGGCGTAATGGTCGTGATCGAGGCAGAGCATATGTGTATGTCTATGCGGGGCGCAAAAACTCCCCAGGCGCTTACCATCACATCTGCGGTCAGGGGAGTATTCCGCTCAAGCAATGCAACCCGGGCCGAAGCGATGAATCTGATAAGAGGAGGCATGACCGGTGGCCGAGAACTCTGATAAAACATTTTATATTACAACACCCATCTACTATGTGAACGACATCCCCCATATCGGGCACACCTACACGACCATCATCGCTGATGCCATAAGCCGGTTTAAGAAAATGGATGGATATGACGTCTTTTTTCTGACTGGAACGGACGAACACGGCCAAAAGGTTGAAAAATCCGCGGATGAGAAAGGGATGACCCCTATCGAGCTTGCTGATAAAGTTGTCATGCGCTTCAAAGACCTCTGGAAAGTGTTAAATATCGATTATGACTATTTTATCCGGACCACTGAGCTGCTGCATGAAAAAGGCGTCCAGAAGATATTCAAATCATTACAGAGCCAGGGAGATATCTACAAAGGGGATTATCAAGGGCATTACTGTGTCTCTGATGAATATTACCTCCCCGAGGATGTCCCTCTGGAAAAGGATGGAAGCAAGATCTGTCCTGACTGCGGAAAAAAGGCCATAATCCTCAAGGAGGAAAGCTATTTTTTCCGGCTGTCCGCCTACGAAAAAAAGCTTCTGGATTTTTATGCCGAAAACCCGGAATTCGTCCGTCCGCAGAGTAGAATGAACGAGGTGGTCAGCTTTGTCAAAAGCGGACTCAGGGACCTGAGCATTACCCGGACCACGGTCAAGTGGGGTGTTCCTGTTCTGGAAGATACAAATCACACAGTCTATGTCTGGTTCGACGCCCTGCATAACTATGTAACGGGGCTGGGCTATGACTGGAACCTTGGACTTTTCATCCGGTTCTGGCCGGCTGATGTCCATCTTATCGGCAAGGATATACTGAGGTTTCATGCCGTTTTCTGGCCGGCTTTTCTGATGGCTGCCGGATTTGACCTCCCAAAATGTGTTTATGGGCACGGCTGGTGGCTCAAGGACAAAACCAAGATGTCCAAGTCAAAAGGCAATGTCCTTGATCCGCAGGTCATCCTGAACACTTTCGGGTCTGACTCACTGCGTTATTTTCTGCTTCGGGAGATCCCTATCGGGCTGGACGGAAACTTCTCTCACGAGGCGTTCATCCACCGGGTCAACTCAGACCTGGCCAATGACCTGGGCAATCTTGTTCAGAGGACTTTAACCATGATCCAGAACTATTTCGGCGGAATGATCACGGAAATGGACAGAGCCAAAAAGGAAGACAAAAAACTGGTCAAGGAATTTGAAGCTGCCAAGACTAAGATCCATCAATATTATGAGGACTAGTCCCTGAACAAGGCCCTGGAAGAGATCTGGAATTTCATCAGAACCGTCAATAAATATCTTGCCGACAACGAGCCCTGGAATCTCGCTAAAAACGAGGAAAAGAGGGGGAGGATGGGAAGGATTCTGTATCAGGCCGCCTGTGCACTGCGTGTGATCGGGTATTTTGTTTATCCGGTTATGCCGGATTCTGCGGATAAGATATGGACATTTCTAGGGGAAAAGGAAAGCCCTTCCAAGCAGTGTTTCAGCGAGCTTCAGTTTGATCAGTTCAAGCCGAAGCAGAAAACACGGAAACCCAAGGTCCTTTTTCCACGGGTGGACTTGAAGGAATTTCTCAAGGAGGATAAGAAGGAGAAAACAATGGCTGCCATAAACTTTAATGAATTTAAAAAAATGGACCTCAGGGTCGCACACATCCTGGAGGCTGAAAAAGTGGAAGGAACCGACAAGCTTCTTAAACTCAAAGTCGATCTCGGGACTGAGCAAAGACAGCTTGTCGCAGGAGTGGCCCAGGAATATGCGCCCGAAGAGCTTGTGGGCAAAAAGATCGCGATCATCGTCAATCTCGAGCCTGCCGTGATAAGGGGAGTGGAATCCCAGGGAATGGTGCTAGCGGCCGAGGTGAAAGGCAAAGCTGTCTTTGCCTTCTATCCCGACAACGTTCCCGCCGGCTCAAAGGTGGTTTGAAAATCATTATAATAAACTCTCTACGCTTATATCAGATACATTTGCAGGTTTGATGCAGAGACAGCGCCTTCGCGCAGGATCTGAGGTTTTTCCGAAGTCAGATCCAGGACAGTCGAAGGAAGCCCACCAGTCGTTGGTCCGGCATCAACAATCATTTCAACCTTCCCGGAAAACACATCTATCACGTCACATGGATCACTGATCTCCTTCTCTCCGGCCAGGTTGGCGCTGGTCGCGGTCAAGGGGAATCCGGCTGCCCGGACCAGTTCTCTCAGCCAGGTGTGTGCTGGAAGGCGGACGCCTATGGTTTTTTTCGGACCGAGTAGGATTGAAGGGAGGTGGGAACCGCCATCCAGGATCAGTGTCAGCGGCCCAGGCCAGAATTTCTCAATGATCCTATCAAAGACAGGAGGGATGTGCGCTGCGATACCATCCAGCATCTCCAGGTCAGCAATGACAACAGACAGGGGTTTTTGCGCATCTCTTCCCTTTAAATCGTAAATTTTGTTTACAGCTACACTGGAAAAACAGCAGGCGCCCAGACCATAGAATGTTTCTGTGGGAAAAACGATGACACCATCTTTCTTCAATATGCGTACGATCTTTTCTATCTGCAGCGTATCGATCTTTCGAGGATCAACTTGAATGATTTGTGTGTTCATTTGGAGTTCGGTTGATTTTTATATGGTTTCATATAATTCATTTGACATCAAGTTTTTCGTTTCTCCAGATTCCCGTTTTAGCCTGGATTATTCACGGGCCGATATGCACGGCGTGGCGCATGAAGCCGTATTCATATACTGCGAATGCGCCACAACAAAGCAGATCGGCTTGCCCGGAGGGTAAAAAAGGGCCGATGATAAAAATAGGATTCAAGGATTCGAGGATTCTAGGGTTCGAGTGACTTAATTAATAATTATAAAGAATTGAAAGTTTGAAAGATAATTTTAAAATACTTATTAAATTGTTAGAAAGAAAAGCACTTGAATCCTTGAACCCTTGACTCCTCGAACCCTTTTTTTAAACGTATCGCAAATTTTTATGAATAAAGCAGGTTAGTTCTTGACTACAATTGCCCTATCATTTATCATGAATTATTCATAGTATGTGGACAATTGACCTTTTTTTGACACATCAACTCTTTTTCCTTCCCCTGAAAGGATGTTTAGAAAAGTTGGCATAAATATTGCTTATTAAACAGCAGAGGAGAAACAAAATGAAAAAAATAATCATTTTATTCACAGCGTTATTGATCCTGGCACCCGGCCTTATTTTTGCGGACATTGTTTCGTTCAAAACCGGCTATTTTTTCCCAAAAGCAGAGAGTGACCTTTGGCAGATCGAGTTTGAGAATATGGATTTTACAAGTGCGGATTATCAGGCCTCGACATTCGGTTTTTCCTATGAATATTTTCTGTCCAGGGAGATCAGCCTGGTCCTGGGGGTCGAAGGTTTTACCAAGCAAAAAATGGGTACCTATGTCGGCTATGTCAGCGAACAGATCGGCGGAGATTATTGGGCTTTTGATTACGGAGATGGATTCGCTATAAGCCACGTTTTTTCGGTGTCATCCACTCCGTTTCAAGTCGGTCTGAAACTTACTCCCATGGGACGGCGAGGAAAATTCATTCCCTATCTCGGCGGAGGAGTCGGCATATATCTATGGAGCGTCCGACTTCAAGGTGAAATGATCGACTTTTCGGATTCCGAGCTCTTTCATGATTTCAACATTAATCAGGATGTAATTGGCTATTATGTTTATCAGACTGATGCCCGGGAAGAAAACAAGATTACTCTTGGCTTCCACGGTTTTGGCGGTATTATGATACCGATCGGCAACCGGATCAGTATTGATATCTCATTTAAATATATTATTGTAAAAGGCCGTTTTACAGAAGCTTTCCAGGGATTTGAAGATTTTGATCTGAGCGGCTCTCAGGGATCCATCGGGATCAATTACTGGTTCTGAACTTAAATCGATACACATGGACAGGCTGTTTGAAAAATCAGCCTGTCCTTTTTTTATGATTCATATTTTTCATAGGAAATGATTTCGTTCATGGGTTTTCGGCCGCGGTCGTGGGGCTTCTCATCCGGATAGCCCAGCGGGGTCAAAGCCAGTACTTTCACATCCTCCGGTATGTTGAGGAGAGGCTTTACTTCCTTTTCCTCAAAAGCACCGATCCAGCAAGTTCCGAGACCATCCTCCTGTGCCTGAAGCATCAAATGGTCAATGGCACATGCGACATCGATCGACCACGATTTCATGTAATTCCCCTGGCGCTGATAGCTTTTGTCGGGAAATCCACAGGCCACTATCACAACCGGGGCATTTGCTATAAACATCTGTCCTCTTGACGCTTCTGCCAGCTTTTCCTTCATTTCCTGATCTTCGACCAGTATAAATTTCCATGGCTGGCCGTTCTTCCCGGAGGGGGCGAGGCGCGCGGCTTCCAACACCCGGCCCATTACATCATCAGGAATAGGATCGCTCTTGTATTTGCGAACGCTTCGTCTTTCTCTAATTATATCAAGAATCTTCATAACTCCTCCTCCCTGAATTATTTACAAAAATTGTCTATATGTTGAAAAAAAGGGTTCATCTCGTTTGTCTCGTACATCTTGTTCATCTCGCTTGTCTCATCGGCGAGAAAAGTCTGTCGAAGTCCATAGA
>CBDVEQ010000039.1:0-15638 GCA_965373045.1 uncultured bacterium
TCAGGCCGCTATCAGCAGTATGAATGGCAAAGATATGAAAGGCCGTGATCTTCGAGTCAACGAGGCTCGCGCTCGCACAGAGAACCGCCAGGATAGTGGTGGTGGCGGCTTCGGCGGACGGCGTTACTGATATAATTCCAACAGATTAAAATCTGATTTCTAAAAACGGAAAAATCAACCAGGGAGAAGTCTGACTTTTCAGGGAATTACTCATATGAAAATCGGGAACAGCAAAGTCAAGATTTTCCAGACTCTCGCAGCATTTACTTTTGTCTTTTTTTCGATCGCCGCCGGACATCTTTTTATGGTGATCATCAATCATGTAGACGAAAATGTCTCCCGTGACCTGTATACACAGCCCACGGTTCAGGCAAGATGGTTCGGTGATCAGCCTATAGACGAAGAGCTGGCCTATCTGCAAAAAGAAGCGGAAAATCAGAATAACTCTCAGGAAGCGGCTGTCTATCAAAAGGCTCTGGAAGAGTTTAAGGAAAAAGGAAGCGTCACATTTTATATGCTCCCTGTGTCACGGTTTCTACTGGCCATAATAGGGGCTATGATCCTGGCCGCTCTAATCCTGCTGGTCCTGTCAAAACACGCAAAAAGCGACGTCACCCAGACGATTATTGGTATATTTGCCGGCCTGCTGCTCTGGACCGGAGGCGTTGAGTATGGGCTGATGACTGCCTCTCGAACGCTTGGGCTGGCAAAATCTCTGAAGATCTTTCAAGGAAATCTGATCGGGGGTTACGGTGAGTACATCCTTCTTAAGTTCTCCTGGGGTTTTCTGCTGGTAGTAATTTTTTATCTTTTGTTTCATGAAGGTGTGCGCTGTAATCTCTTTTTCTTTTTCAGGCGCAATTTTCATCTGATGAAAGGACCGATCGCTTCCGGGCGAATAGACAATTATGCTCCACGCACAGCGTTTCTTTATGCAACGGTCATGTGGTTTTTCTACGTACTGCTGCTCCTTGCGTATGACGGCCGTATTTTTGGAGTGTACAGCTGGTTCACCTATTCGGTCTTTTTCCTGTCTTTTGCGTTTACAGGTTATCTTGTGCTAAGGCTGGTGACTCAACCGTCTATGGGAAAGGCCCTTAGATATTCCATCCCTGCGACGATGGTGCTGTGGAACGATGTCGAGATCATGGCAAAATGGCATTATTTCAAGGAACCATGGCTGATTTTAAAACCTCTCAATGCCGCTATCTTTTTTGGCGGGCTTATTTTTGGAACCATCCTTGTTGTGAGATGGATTCGCAGAAGCCGGCTAGAAACGGTGAAAGAAGAAAGCCAGAAATAAGAGAAGAGGCCAAGGGCCAAAGGCCAATGCAAAAGAGGCCCAAAGCTTAAAGCAGCTTTGCCCAAAGTCATTTAATTTACGTCATTCCCGTGAAAACGGGAATCCAGTATAAATTGTATTCTGGATTCCCACTTCCGTGGGAATGACGAGACAAACGAGAGTAACGCTCTTTTATGTAAAAAGTGTTTACATAAATTAACTTGATAATGTTTCTTCTTCCAGGTTTGTCAGGTCAGAGGGGGAAAACTGGAAAAATCCTTTTTGGTATGGAAATTGCAACCAATTTGGTACTATAGGATTTGCAGGAAGAAACAGAGGTGTGGTTCCATCCTGTGGGCATCATAAGTTGGAGGAGAACAATGAAAAAAAGCCATTTAATGACTATATTGGCCATACTGGCTGTATTCATTATTTTTGGATATTCTCAGGAATCCAGTGATCCGCAGCAGTCAATAGTTATCAATGTTGAAGTACCGGTGCGCGTATTCAAAGACGGATCTTTTATTAACAATCTGACCATCAAGGATTTTGAGATCTATGAGAATGACGAACTTCAAAAGATCGAAGCCGTATACCTTGTGAATAAGAGAGCCATTGAGCGCAGCGAGGAGAACAGAAGGTTCACGCCTGAAACGAACCGGAATTTCTATTTCTTTTTTGAGATTATAAACTATACTCCAAAACTAGGCCGGGCCGTTGAGTACTTTGTCGACAACATTCTTTTTCCCGGGGATGATCTGACAATAGTCACGCCGATGAAGACCTATCAACTAAGAAGCAAAGCCCTTGAGGTAAAATCGCGTGATGAGATCGTCAATCAGTTAAAAGGCCTTCTGAGAAAGGATGCCTTGATTGGAAGTTCCGAGTACAGGCATGTTATTTTTGAGATGGAAAATATTGTAAAATCCTTGACCGCTGAAGTTGAACAGGTGGAACTGCAAAGAGTTCAGATGGATGGCCAGGGATTGACGGAAGACCCGAACAGATTTTCTATCGGAGAGAGGCTTCTTAAGTATTATGACTTGCAGAACCAGCTTGAAAGGTTGAGACGGCTCGAACAGGATACGCTCCTTGGTTTCGCGGATTTTCTCAAGGACAAAGAAGGGCAGAAATACGTATATTTATTTTATCAAAGGGAATTTATTCCGAAAATCGAGGTTAAGACCTTACAGTATTTTGAGAGCCAGTACCAGGAAAGGCCCAACATTATGGCAGCTATGTCTGACATCTTCAATTTATATCGCCGGGACATCAGCTTTGATGTTGACCTTGTTAAAAAGCGTTATGCGGATTCATCCATTGCTGTCCATTTTTTATTTATTTCCAGCCCAAAGGAACAAATATATGGTATAAGATACCAGGAACACTCTGAAGATATTTTTTCAGCGTTCCAGGAAATAGCCCGGGCAACGGGCGGGTATGTTGAAAGCTCTGCCAATCCCGAGTATCTATTCAGCAGGGCAGTGACATCGTCGGAGAATTATTACCTTCTTTATTACACACCCAAAAATTATAAGCCGGACGGCAAGTTCAAAGATATACGGATCAAGGTTAAGAACAAAAGCTTTCGTGTAATGCACAGGCTGGGCTATTTCGCCAACTAATCGCTAGAAAGATAAGCACTCGAATCCTTGAATCCTCGACCCCTCTTATTGTTTTATTGCCAATTGAACATCCGCCCAGAACGAATACTTTTTGGGGCTTCTCTTCCTCATCGATGACATAGTAGTCCTACTCTCTCTGCCTCCGAGTCTTTCATCTTTAAGACCGCCGGCTTTGGTGGCAGTTGTCCTTATGGTCTGGTCTCCCATCTGTTTCATTCTCGCTTCTTTCATCGCTTTTGTCATACCTCCCCATTCAAAGCCGATCTTAATTGTTTTTCCGGGCTCTGTTCCTATCCCTGTAGCCAGTTCTGTTTTTTTCTCGAGAGGAATGGCGAATTCATAAACGACTGTATCTTGCTTTTTTGCAAATCTGAATAAAGCTCTTTTGATCTCAACACTTTCTTCAACCGGGGAAGACGACTTTTTCTTTTTGTTGATGATCGTATAGTTCTGGATATAGTAATAAGGAGTATTTTTAATCTGGCTTTTTCTTTCTTCAGGAAGCGGTCCCTGCTGCTGTTCAATTAATGCTATGAACTGCTCGGCAGAAATACGTTTATTTGAGAATATAATACCACTATCTTTTTTCTTTTTTCCTTGGGTATTGAAATAGATCGTCATACCCGAGGCGCTTATCGAGGTTAGATACTTTGGATCTTTAAAGATAAAAAGAACATAAAGGTATCCGGAATCATTTCTGAATGCACAATCAACTTTTACTTTTTTCTCAAAACTCAAAGTATGTTCTGCCCAGTCTTCGGTGGAACCATCAATATTAAGAGGTACACCGGCCCAAATGCTGTTAATTACTTTGCTTTTTGCCGATGCCATAAAAGTGATGCTCAGCATCAAAACCAAAATAAGGAATATTTTGTAATGTACATTTTTTTTCATCACATCTCCTTTCTTTTATCTATTTTTTTTCGAGTTCCTCGACCATCTTTTTGATATCAGGCTGGCTGGAATTCATGTTCAGGGATGCTTTAAGCGCACTCAAAGCCATTTCCTTTTCTCCAGTTTTCGTGTAGCAGAAACCCAGAGAATTGAGAAGCCTGATATCGCTGTTATAAACCTTGTTGCCTTCATTAAAGTTTTTTATAGCTTCAGAGTAGTCCTCCATCCCCATGTAAGCTTTTCCCTTTAACAAGTAATAATCGAATTTGAATTTTTCATCATTTAACAGGTTTTCGGTCAATTCCAGGGTCTTTTCATTTTTATTGATCTTGAACAAAAAATGAGCATATTCTATAAGTCCCTTTTTGTAATCAGGATTGAGCCCATAAGCTTTTTCATAACTAGCTTCAGCCTTTTTAAATTCTTTTACGTTTTCATACTGATGAGCCATCATGTAGAAATACATGTAACTCTTGGACAGCGAAAAAGCCTTTGAGTGTGTTATAGGATGGGCGATGGCTTGTTGCGTCGAAATAATGAAATTACCAGTTGTCTCATCAATTGTCACACCTTTTTCATCTAAGAGGCTTAATGTCATCAAATAATAATCCGGAGGCAGTTCTCCTCCTGAAATACTATCCGATACAGATATGTTCTTCCTGAAGAAAAACTTATTTAATCTCAGGTCAAAAGATTTCAGCGCCGGATTTTCGGGCTTGAGGCCTTTTATCGCGACTTTTACCTTTCCTGTATCCCAGAGTTTTTGGCTCAGATTCGAAAGAACAAAAATGAATGAGATATCTTCTGACGCTGAAAAATTGTTTTTAGGATCAATAACCAATTTCTCATTCAAGATCTTAAAGGGGATATGCAGGTCTTGTCTGTAGGATTGTAACTTGTAGCCTATTACCGGGCTTAAAATACGGGGAGAGTCCGAGTCCTCAGGGATTGTAATATTTCTTTCATATATGCCAAACTCCTTGCCTACAGAATTCTGGAGCAGGATGATCAGTTTGTATTTACCGGCAATAACAGGCAGGGAATCCTCAAAAGCGATTCCATTTCTTCTTATTTTATCTGTGTCTTCAGGAGGAATATAAATGGGAAAATTTCTTGTGTACTGGAAAATAATACGTTTTTCAACCCTCAGACTTACTGTAAGATTAAAGTTGCAAAAATACTGATCTTTCGGCTCATAATAATCGATGGATATTTTTTTAGGCGCGATAGAAAAATGCAGGAAATTTATCCCCATGAGAGGATCCTTTATTAGAGATATCTGAGTAGTATTTTCGATATAATTTTCCATGTATTCCGTGGTGACCATTCCTTTATAATCGAGAAAATGGGTCGCATAGCTTGGATTGATATTGCTTTTTCTCGATTGGATGATTTCGGCCATCATGACAGTATTTTGTGTAGAAGGTGAATAATTGTAGGGGATATCACCAGGAATAATGGATAGACAAACAAGGGCTAAAGTTGGAGCAATTTCTCTAATCCTTTGATACATCTCATAATATTGTTCAAAGCCAAAACCCTTGGAATGAACCATCAATCTTCCCGGGCCATCATTAAGAGGATCATACAGCTTGAATTCTCCTGTGCCGCCTCTTTGATAAAAAACTAATCCAAAGTGAGGAGGTAGTCCTGACCCCTGTTTCCCATAATAATACCAGACTTCGCAGGGGTATATTCCAAGAGTTCCGTAAAACCTTTCTGTACTCACAGGATCGCCGAGGATGATATAAAACATCCCCCTATCCGTCTTCCATCCTGCCCGTACAGTATCACGGCTTAAAACATCATTAGCGTGCTCAAAACGCTTGATATGCTCCTCCTTGAATTCATTTTGAGGAGTGCCTGGAGTCGGGTCCCGCTGTCTCCAGAATGTTATTATAAAGCTGTCTCTGTCTCTATCCGTAGTCAACTGTAGAAGAACGTCTTTTTCCTCAGAAAGCATGATGTAGTGGGTAAGATCCAGAAACTCCCTGTATTTGTAGGGAAGGTCCTTTACTTTGATCTTCTCAGCGGAAAAAACAAGCAAAGCCGCTGTCAGAAAAAGCAGAATATATATGGATGCCTTTTTTCTCATTTTTAAGTCCTTTTTACCCGGTCACAGGTTTTTGATCTTAAATATTTTTCTTGTCTTGCCGATATCCAGTTCTCCGATTATAACCACATCGACATAATATTTCCCAGGTACTAGATCGTAAGGAAAGAAAAATTCAATTATTTTAAGTTCGACCACTTCCTCTTCAGGTTTTGCAAAAGTCCTGGTCTCTTGGAATCTATCTTTCCTTGTGCCTTTCTGTTCGTAAACAAAGATCTTGAATTCAAAATCGGCCTTGAGAATGCCGTCTTCATCTTTAAATATTAGAGATTTTGCAGGAATTGAGACAACAAACTCTTTTTTCTCTTTATCATACTCCAGATCAAAGTCAACGATTTTTTTGGCTTCAAATTCGTCCGGGGAAACAAACCCGAATTTTGCCAGTTCAATCGCGTCAAAAAGATTTCCATAGATCCCGGAATAAGGGTCCAGGGTGTAATGACCGATATTATTCTTGTCAAGGAATTTCACGGCAAATCCGTATCTGTAATAGACCCACCATAGGATAGGGCCCCTGACATCGGCCAGACCATGGGTGTAGATCTCATCGATCTTATCCGGAAAGCCAAGATAGATATAAATTCTTCCCCTGTCCGTTTTCCATCCCGGAGGCCCTTCTCTGAAGCGTTGATTTGCATAGTCTATTCTCTGGTAAAATTCAGACTTGAATTCATTTTCTTCTGTATCCAGGTCAGGATCTCTCTTTTCCCAAAATTCTTTTATAAATTCTTTTCTTGACTCTGCATCAGGAAGGTGGCGGAAAATAGTTTTTTCTGGATTAGTCATGATAAGGCGGGCATATTCATAAAATTCCTCACTTTCCGGGTCGAGCGCTATCTTTCTCGAAGCAATACAGTTCATCATTCCCAAAGCAAGCACACCAAGGATAAATAAATAACAGTATATCAGTATTTTTCGTTGCATTTTTTTATCAAAGCCTCCAATTTTTCTCTTTCCTTTGAAGGAAGAGACCGGTCATATTTTTCTTTGTATCGATTGAAACAGACAAGAGCTTTGGCCTTATCGCCTTTATCCAAATACGTCAAACCAAGATTATACAGCGCATTGCCGAAATTTGGATTGAGGGCCAATGCGTTTTCCAGAACGCTGGCCGCATCATCCAAACGACCGTATAATCTGTAAGCCATGCCCAGGCCGTTATAAGGGGAGGCATAATCAGGATCGAGTTCAATAGCTTTTTTATATGTCTGGATGGATTTCTGTAAGAGGTTTTCATTTTTTGATTCGAGACTGAGAAACAAATAGGCTGTTCCCAAATTAAAGCAGGCCACAGGATAATTTTCATCTAAAGAGAGAGAATGCTTATAGGCCTGGATGGCTTTATCAAAATCCCTTTTATTATAGTATGCTACTCCCAGGTAATTCCATATCTCAGAGTCATAATCCATCTGCCGCAGTCTTTTTTCGTTGAAAAGCTTGATGACTTCATCAAATTGGCCTGCGTCGATGAGAAAGTTGACATAGGCTAATAAAACCTCATAACTTGAAGGCAGGTTTTTGAGTCCAAGTCTTAAGACCTCAAGAGCATCCCTGATCCTTCCTGTTTCTTTATAAATGGTAGCAAGGTTCGAGTAAGCAATGTCGATATCCATTCTTTCTGAAAGCACATCTTTCAGCAGCTTGATCCCTTCTCTCACTTTCTTTTCTCTGTAGAGTTCCATGGCTTCCATGCATTTGTTATGGAAAGGAAGGAGAGTTTTTATGTCCTGATCAGGCCCGAATTTTTCTCTTTTGGTAGTCTGGGGGCTTGAAATATATCCCAGGCTCCTCAGTTTCTCCAAAGTCTTTCTATCCATACTCTTCCTGGCCTGTTTGCTTTCAGGGAGGGAGTTTTCTTTTATTATTTGTGCCAGTTGTTTTCTGTATCTGCCTAATTCTTCCTTTCCGGCAAGATTCTTGAGTTCGTCAAAATCATTCTCCATATTATAGAGTTCGGGAAGAGGAGATTCGATATATTTCACTCTATTGGCGATATATCCCTTCAATGGAGCCCATCCCCGGCTGTAATAGGGATATAAGGCTTCAAAATAAATAGGTCTTTTCGCAAGTTTCTTTCCTTTTATTGCGGGCAGCAGTGAAATCCCCTGAAGAAAAGAAGGTTTTTTTATTTTCAGTATATCGCAGACAGTGGGAAAGATATCTATATGGCTGACATACTGGTCAACCCGGCCCGGTTTTACTCCAGGCGCAGAGATCAGAAGAGGTACCCAGAGGGTGGTATTGTATGCAAAAAAGCCGTGGGTTTTTTCTCCGTGCTGTCCTAAGGATTCGCCATGATCACCTGTAAAAACAATAAGTGTTTTATCATAAAGATCATTTTCCTCCAGGTAGTTTAAAAGACGTTCCAAAACATTATCAACATAAGCGATCTCGCCTTCATAAAGATGGTTCTTGTTTTTTGTTTTGAAGGGTTCCGGCGGTTCATAAGGAGTGTGGGGATCAAAACAGTGGATAAAGAGGAACCACGGAGATTTACTGGTTTTTAACCATTCCAGAGCCTGGTCCACAACCTCCCCGGCCTTTCTCTCCACGTAGGCCAGCCCCTCAGAGCTTGGGCTGCCGTAATCATCATTATAGACGTCAAAGCCTTGGGCAAGCCCGAACTTTGAATCCAGCGGATATGCTCCGATAAAAGCTCCGGTAGAGTATTCAAAACTCTTTAAATGTTCGGCTAACGTTAAAAATTCGTCCTGCAGTACAAACGTGCCGTTTTCGTGGATTCCATGATAGAGGGGTGTTGTGCCTGTGAGTATGCCTGCATGGGACGGCAGTGTGGTAGGCGTGTTGGCAAATGCTCTCGAAAAAAGAACCCCTTTTTCGGCAAGGCTGTCGATATTCGGGGTGGGGATATATTTCCGGCTGTAGCAGCTCAGCCTGTCAGCTCTTAAAGTATCAATGCTGATAAGGAGAACATTTAACTGGTCTTTATCAGGGGGTTTTTTTAGAGACGATGGAGAAGCAAAAAGAGCAGTACTCAGAAAAACACAGAGAAATAAGATGGAATGTGTGGATCGATTTTTTCCCATTTCAATTTACTTCTTACCTGTCGATCTTTGTTTTTAAAAATTCAATAAAGCTGTTGACCTGCACGGCGCGGTCGGATTCTGAATCATACTTTTTATACTCTGTAAAAACAGCTATGGAATCCTTGTAGTTTCCCAGGCTTAAATGGACAAGCCCAAGTTGATAGATCCCGTCAAGAAAATCATTTTTGATCTCGACGGATCTTTTATAATACTTTAAAGCCTCCTGGTATTTTGCGAGGCTGTAATATTTTGTTCCGATATTATACAGAACAGTCGCATCGTTGATCTTCCCAAATTCGATCTTGTTGTACCATTCCAGCGCTTTATCATCCTGGCCGCGGTTTGTATAACAGTTTCCGATGGCCAGATTGGAGTCGTTGTTTTCAGGATCCTGCTCTAAAACCTTTAAATAATATTTTTCCGCTTCGTCGTAGTTTTCCATCTGAAAATTGGCATTTCCGATATTATTGTTGATTATATAAGCATCCGGAAAGTCTTCAATGAGTTTTTTGTAGGCAGCAATGGCCTCCTGGTACTTTCCATCCGCAAAGAACTCGTTTCCTTCTTTGAGTGCGGCCTTCAACTCGTCTGTGATCAAGAAACCCTCAACTGCCTTTAACCGTATCTCGATCGGAGGGAGCTTTTTACCGTATTCTACCACATGAATGCTTATGCTTTTGCGCATATATCCGACTTTTTCAAAATCTATGTCCCACGATCCACCCCTCAGCCAGGAGGCGATCCATTTGCCCTCAGCATCGGTTTCTACTTCAAAGCCTGTTTTGCCCCTTAAGGAAAACAATTTGACTTTGACCCCCTCTATGGGATTGCCTATTTCATCCAGGACCAGACCGAGAAGCCTCCCTTTTCCTTTATAGGTCTGACTGAAAACAAAAATGATCATCACGAGAATCAAGATAAAAATAATTACTGCTTTTTTCATCTAAAACCTCCGGGTCATTTTTTCCAAAAAAATATTATCAGTAAGAAATCATTTTATCATTAAAGAAAAAGAACGGCAACTTAAAAAAAAACCCTTCCCGCCTTATGGCGGGAAGGGTTTTGAACTCGTAACTTGTACTTGGTACTTTTAGAAGTTGAAGCGGACTCCTACCCTCATTACTCTCGGATTAAGAACTTCGTTCAGTGTATAAGCAGGTTTGGATTCGGAGAAGTAGTTTCTTGCGTCATTAACGCCGTAGAAGTAGAAATTACCCCAGTCTTTCATGTAGCGTCTGTTTTCGTGTGTGCTGTTCAGAACGTTAAAGAAGTCTAACATTATGTAGATCTTGCCGAAATCTCCGCTTTTTAACACTTTTTCAAGTCGAATGTCAAGTTTGTAGAAGGTGTCAAGCCTGTCATTACCAAATTCGTTCAGATAGAGCCATCTGCCTCTGCTTCTGACGTTCGGGATCGTGTAGTCATAGAAGTACAGCCTCTCTCTTATTAACCAGCCTTCTCTGGCCTGGAGGGTGAAGGAAAAGTTGATGTCATAAGGAAGTTGATAGAGTCCACCGACCTTAACCATCCACCTGGAGTAGGTGTACTGGTCGATCTTTCCGCTGGCTCCGCCCTGGTAAGCTGCATAGACCTGTCCCTCAAGGGCCCAGAGGTTGGTATTATCCCAGTAGCCTTCGTTGCCGTAGTGAATGGCTTGATTCTGCCAGGTAACACTTCCGGTCAGCATCCACTTATTGGAAAGTCTCTTGTTAAAGATTAAGTCTACGCCCATATAGCTTCGGTAGAAATCAGGTCTCTTTGTTACTCTGCTCCATGGAGAATATAAGGAAGGATCATAACCATTGTAGTTATTTGTCATGTATTGGTACGGGTGGTTGGGGGCATCCCCAAGATTTCCATCCCATTTTGTATAACCTGCCGGGAGATACTGGGAGATACTGCTAAGCGGAAGATTGTAGTCAACCCACCAACCCTGATTCTGCCATTGGTAAGGGTTTCCTGCTGCATCTTTAAAATACTTGTTTGACCAGGTGTAATTGTCATACTTTCTGTAAGTGGCATTTACAGCAACAGCAAAATCGGTCATTACTTCTTTTTCCAAAACAGCCATGATTTCTGTGGTCTTTGAAGAACCGGCATCTGCGTTTCTTGTCTGGTAAGGATCTGTCAAAGCCAGAGGATTCGTTTGATCGTATCCTCCCCAGAAAGATCCGGCTGCATCGGCCCAGTTGCCGGCAAAAGGGCCGCCGCCTGGAAAGAGCTGGTAAGGTGTGTAAGTTCCGCTTCCTACTGTATGCCAGTAGAGCTCATCGAGGGCAATGATTCCGTCTGCGGCCCGCTGGCTGTCATCCCACCACCAGAAATCCAGCCATCCGCTTGCGCCTCCGGGCATCTGGCTCCAGGAGCCGACTCCCATAAAGTCGCCGTAGGTGGCAAAAGACAGTTTTGCGATGGTTTTGCCGTCGCCTGTGACATCCCAGGTTACTCCTAATCTGGGAGAGAAGACTTTCCATGCCCATTTATTTCCATCAGTATCTATTGCAGCTTTCTCAGCAATATCGATTGCGGGAAGCATTGCGTCCATTTGTGTCTGTACGGCTGCAGTGGCAACATCCCAGCCCGGGTCACCGTTCATAGCTGAAATGGAGACAGGGTTGATCCTTGGATGCTGATAGTCATACCTGAGTCCTAAGAGCAGGGTGAAACGGCCGAATGACACGGTATCGCTGAAATAACCGGCTAAGGCCCTTACACCGTAGTCTCTGTAATACCCTCTCCAGAACATGAAGCGGTAGAAATTGTTATTAGGAACATCCGCAGCGCCGTCACCGTCAAAATCCATGGTCGGGGTATTGTAGTTCCAGTTTATCTGCATATTTCCGACATACACGGATTCAGTGTAAGAATTCCTGTCCGCGAACTCGACGCCGATCTTCATATCGTGGCTTGCCCCAAAGAGTGAATCATTGAAGTAGTTGGCAAGTAAATTGTACTGGTTAACCGGTCTTTCCACATAGTAGCGCCATTCACCGACGAGTCCGTCAGGTCCTTGGTATCTTGAATTTGTTCGGTCATAAAAAACAGTGTGCTCAAAATCACGGTCATCCATCGGTGTCAGGTTAAATCCTGCATCGGAAAATCCAACTTTAAAAGAAATAAAGAGGTTGTCTCCGAACATGTGCTCGTCCTGGAATTTAATGATCGGGCTTCCAAAGTGATACCGTCCGCCCTGGTAGTAACCGCCAGGAAGCGCAGCGCTTGAAGATCTTCCATATTTATTCTTTCTTCCTACGTGGATAAAAGCCTCAAACCGGTTTTCCGGGATGATCTGAAGGTTGAGTTTTGCAGCAACATTGGAAAGCAGCGTATCATCGTTTCTTTGGTAAACGGTTGTTGTTTTGATATCCATCACTCCGTATGACATCCAGAACCAGGCCTTGTCCTTAACAAGAGGAAGACCGAGGTTGAATCCGTAGTCCTTGTTCTCGCGGATCAGGTTGAGACCGAGAAAACTTGGCTCGACTGCTTGAGTATCTGCGACAAAAGTTTCGTTTAATGCCTGGAATTTCTTGTCAATCAGGTAAAAACGGCCGCCTAGCGCAACCCTGTTTCCGCCTCTTCGTGTAACCATATTGAGCGCGATTCCGCCTGTCTGTATAGTTACATCAGCGCCGCCGACCACGATGTTCATCTCTTCAAAAGCATCAAAGTCATAATAACTGGGTGATGCTCCGATAGCAGCCGGGTCTGTAATGACCAGTCCGTCCATGGCCCAGACATTGTTGTTATAGTTTGAAGCTCCTCTTGCAACATAGTTGGACTGCTGACCTGACTCCACGCCTCCGACATTCTCCCTGTCTGTGATGACCGAAGGGGCCATTTGAAGAACGACCCACGGGTCTCTTGCCGTGGGCAGAGACTGCAGAACTTCCTGGGTGACATTGGCTCCTACCGAGGTCTTTTTGCTGTCGACAACCGGACTAACGGCAGTGACTGTAATTTGTTCTTCGACAGAACCCATTTCCATTACAATTTCAATCTGCAGATTGGAACCAACAGCAATGACAATGCCTTTACTGATCGATGTGTTGAACCCTTCCAACTCGGCTTTTACGATGTAATCGCTTGCAGGTGCGAGAGAGAGGAATCTAAACACGCCCTCATTCGTAGACATTGCGCTCATTGTACCGGTTTTGAACCCTGTTAAAGTGAGAGTTACACCGGGAAGAGCATTTCCGTCAATATCAACGACTTTTCCGTAAATGTTTCCTGTTCTAATCTGTGCTGTTAATGTGCAAGCAAAAATCAGCACAAATAAAACAATTAGTGTTTTTCGCAATTAAAAATCTCCTTTTTACTCTTCCTTTTTAGGAAGAATAAGTATTAACACATCCCTGGAGTGAAAAAAATCACTCCAACAACTACCTATATTTATTTTGCCTCCTTTTTTTTGCACCTCCTTTATATTTTTGTTTATTATTGTAGACATTTTCCATTAAATAGTGCAATTTCCATGCCAAACCAGTTTGTTTATTATCTTTAATAATATCAATAAGTTAATATGCTGTGATTGCTCTTTTTTTTCTTCCTGATTCAATAAATTGGATTTAGTTCAATAAAATGAAGGCATTGACAGTTTATATGAATAATCCAGGGAAAAAAAACAAGAATTGACAAAGTGATTTTTTCTTGAATAATAAGCAGTTGTATGATAAACAAAAATAAAAATGTATTGGATAAAATATATTATTAAGGAGGGAGAGAATGAAGAAGACACTCTCAATATTTCTTTCAATGATTGCTGTTCTGCTTCTGTCAACTGCTGTTTATGCTGACACAGGCCTGCAGAAAGATTTTTCACTCAAACAATGGAACGCCCTGAATAATGACGGGCACAATAATGTGTTTTCATTAACAGAAAATTATAATGCGGTGCTGAAAATTGAAAGTATTTATAATTTTGAAAAAACACATCCATTTATGGTACAGGCGGTTTCTGGTGATGTTGAATCAATAAAAGCTGAAATAGCAAGACTAAAAAAGAAAAAATCGACATCTCTGATTGGCGCAGGAGTCCTGGGGGCATTAGCAGCGTTTCTTGTCTATGAAGCCATTATTTATGAAGATACAGAACGAACATCTCAAATAGGTGAGTCTCGAGGGATCCAAAACAGAGGAATTGGAAGAGTTGCCTGGATAGCTGGCGCTGGTCTTTCTATTGTAATCAGTGCAATGTTGGTCAGTAGTGCGTCGAAGACCGGGAAAGCGATCAAGGCCTATGAAAAAGAGCTGAAAAACGCAGCCGCAGTCCAGAAATAACCTGGATTATTTGCTAATTCCGTCTTTCCCTTCGTCATTCCCGCCTAATCCTCTGCCAATTTCACCTTTCCCTTCGTCATTCCCGTGCAAACGGGAATCCAGTTCTTTGCGGTTTTTACTTGGTGGCATAATAGCCAATCCGGTGATTTATCTTGTAGTTTTTATCTTTCACCTTTAATTGTATTGTCTTGAATTGTCCATCTTCCCGATAGTTTTCTGGGGAATAATAAAGAAGATAATTGGATTCGAATTTTCCTGCCGTATTGATAAATCCGGCAGCCGGGTTTTGAGAAGTGTCAACAGTACCGCCGGTCGCATTTGCCATTTCAGAGAAAATGTCAAAGACATCTTCGGACTGTTCTCTCATGTAAACCCCGGATATATTTTCCTGATTTTTGTCCATGAAAATAAAGTTAAATAGTATAGAGGAGTCCGAAAAAGCCCGTGTTATTCGTTCGGTATTCAGTTTAATTGCCCTGTTGTACATTTGGAAAAGGTCCTGTACCTGGCCCAGAATATTTGGATCATCCTGATACATACTTGTCAGCCTGCTTAAAACATTTGGATGTATTTCCGGCCTGAATTCTCTCTGGTAAAAGAAAAAAACAACTTTTTGACCTCCCAGTCTTTTCAGACTGGATGCAAATATAAGAAACTTTTTTTCGTCCACAACTCTGAGTCCATCCATTATTGATAAGGTATCCTTGTATCTCGGAAGAAGAAACTCGATGCCGAACTGGCTTGAGCTCGATCCGGTCTCGATATCAGATATAGACCTTTGTCCTCCAGCAGAAGAGATCCCTCTTACAAGCCTTTTCAGGTCCCTCAGTAGACTGTTGTAATTAGATGCTCCGATCTTTATGTCTTTTCTTATAATGCCGTTTAATTCTTTTGCCAGGACTTCCTTGGACTTCGATTGTAATGCTTGGGAAGAAAGCGAGTAGTTTTTAGCAGGAGTAATAACACTGAGTGTATCTCCGGGCAGCATCACATTTGAGAAGAAATAATCAATTGCCTCGCTAATTTTAGGATTATATTCCAATGCCTGGAAAAAGAGATAAAAGTTTCTTGATAGCAGAGGCATAAAATCCTGGGCTGCTTCTGTGCGTATAATTTTTGCCTTATTCGTTAGGTAAAGAGCTTGTATTTTTTGGAGTTTTCCATCTTCATATAACTCAAAATCATCGATCGTCAGGTCATCCACAAATCTATCTCCGTCCAGAACAGTGACAGGAACAATTATATTTGTAATTGTGATCTTATATTGTTCCGCTTGGGGAAAAAAATTGACCGTCATCACCAAAAATACTAATAAGAAAATGATTTTTTTCATTTTTCATATTCTCCGTTATTTTGATTTTAATAGCTGAGTAAAATACCATTATACATCTTTATGG
>CBDVEQ010000040.1:0-15422 GCA_965373045.1 uncultured bacterium
ATGACAAGGGGAGATTGGATCCGTTCCGCGATCTCAGCAACTCTTTCAGTACCGGAATTGTGATGGGGGGATGTCATTTCAACATCAGCACCGAATTGTTTGGCCGCCTTGTAGATGCGGGCATCATCTGTGGCAATAACAACGCGCTCCAAATATTTAGCGGTGGTTGCCTTTTCGTAGACCCATTGTATCATGGGTTTTCCGAGAATAACAGCCAGAAGCTTCCCGGGAAAGCGTGTCGCCCTGTATCGGGCGGGAATGATGCCAATTGCATTAATCAAGTCTTGGTTCCTGGAATTGTCTTTTTATCCTTGATCTCCGGTTCAGGAAGTTTTGTCGTTGTATGGCAGGACGCCTCAAGAAATGCCCCCTCGTCCACAACAAGTTTTGGAGCTATGATAGTACCAGTGACACGGCCTTTAGAATTCACTTCCACCCTCTCTTGCGCCTGGATATTTCCCTTGACCTCTCCATTGATGGTGATGTTTCCGACCTTGATGTCTGCCTCCACGCGGCCTTGCTCTCCAATGATCAAGATCGAATCAGAATCAATTTTCCCTTTAAAGCGGCCGTCGATGCGGAATGATCCCTTAAACTTCAAATCACCCTTTATTTCTGTGTCTTTGTCAAAAAAACCGGTTATCCGCCCTTCATCTATCTCTTTCTGCCGTTCTTTCATGTCTTTTCTCCTTTAATTATTTCATAGATGCGATTCAGATCTTCCAGGGAATAGAAATGTATTTTTATTAAACCTTTTATTTGAGAGCCTGAAATACTTGTCTTGGTGCCAAGAATTTTCATGAGTTCTTCCTCAAGGGCCAAGAGATCGGGATCAGGCTCCTGAGGTATCCGGTCCCTATCCTGGGTCTTCAGATTGTTGATCATTTTTTCGACATCCCGGACAGAAAGAGATTTTTCCGCGACCTGTTCTGCAATGCGTTTCTGGATGTCCGGATCTTCAACCGATATGAGAGCCCTTGCATGTCCCATTGAAATAGACCTGTCTGCCAGGAGATTTTTTACTTCCTCCGGGAGTTTTAACAGACGTATGTAGTTTGTCACCGAGGCCCTGTCCTTGCCTACTTTTTCGGCCACTTCTGCCTGGGAGTAATGAAGAAGATCGATCATTTTCTGAAATGCTTGAGCGATTTCCAAAGGATTCAGGTCTTCTCTCTGAATGTTTTCTGTCAGAGACACTTCGATCTGTTTTTCCTCTTCAAGATTACGGATGAGAACAGGGATTTTTTCCAGCCCAGCTTGTTGAGCGGCGCGCCAGCGCCTTTCTCCTACAATGATTTTATACTGATCATTTTCCGGGATTACAATTATCGGCTGGAGGAGACCTGATTCCTTTATAGAATCAACCAGTTCTCCAAGGGTTTTTGGGTCGAAAAATTTCCTGGGCTGAAGGGGGTTGGGCTTAATGAGCTCGATATCGATCTCAGCATACCTATCCTCTTTAAAAATTCCATAATCATCAGAAAGAAAGGCCTTAAGGCCTTTACCCAATGCTTGCTTTTTCATGGTTTAGCATCTCCTCTGCGAGATTAAGGTAAGACTCAGTGCCTTTAGATCTGACATCATAAAGGAGGATAGGCTTGCCGAAGCTGGGCGCCTCGGCCAGTTTGACGGTCCTGGGAATGATGGCATTGTATGTGATATCCGTAAGAGAACGCCGGATTTCATTGGCAACCTGTTTAGATAAATTTGTCCGTTCGTCATACATCGTGAGAAGAATGCCCTCAATCGTTAATCGTGGATTTAAATAGGTACGGACTTGATCAAGAGTTCGGAGAAGTTCGGGAATTCCCTCCATGCAGAAAAACTCAGCCTGAACCGGGATCAAAACAGAATCTGCGGCAGTCAGAGCATTGATTGTTACAAATCCAAGAGAAGGGGGGCAATCGATAAGAATAAAGTTAAATAATTTCCTGACCGTATTTAATGCGTCCCGAAGCCTCGTTTCGCGATTTTTCTGCTCATAGATCTCAGCCTCAAAGCCGTACAATTCAGGAGAACTGGGACAGAGATAAAAATTTTCAAGGCCAACCGGCCGTATACAGTCTATCATGAGTTTTTGCTTCATCAGGGCCGAGTATATTCCCCAATTCTCTTCTTTTTGCTTGCCAAGACCAGTGGTAGCCATGCCTTGTGGATCAAAATCAACAAGAAGAACCCGCTGATTTTTTTTTGCGAGGGATGCTCCCAGGTTGATCGCAGTGGTCGTTTTCCCCACTCCGCCTTTTTGGTTTGCAATAGCTATGACCTTACTCATTTTCATCCATGTTTCACGTGGAACATCGCATTGTTCTGGTTTGTCAGCGATGTGCCCGATAATCAAAGATTTATTTTAATCTTTCTTGTTCTTTTTTTGAAGCTTTAAATATATTTGAATATTTGTAATAGCTGCCGGGGTCATCCCAGGGGCCTTTTTTACGTCTCCGATTGTTTTTGGCCTGATTCTATGCAAATTTTCAATAATTTCTCTTGTTAATCCTGGAATGTTCTTAAACTCCAGGGTCTCAGGAATTTTTTCCTTGTCCCCCTTGATGATCCGGGCGATTTCTTTTTTCTGTTTTTTTATATAGCCTTCATATTTGATTTCCGATTCAATATGCCGGATCTCATCATCAGAAAGAGACTGGTCGATTGTGATAAATTCCCGGGCTTGAGACAAAGTAGTATTTGGTTTTTTCAGGTAATTAAAAACAGATATGCTTTCCTTGTTAGGAATAAGGATGGATTGGTTGTGCATGGAAGTCAGGGTTTTTTGTATCCGTTCCTGTTTTTTTTCGAATTGAATGTAGGCTTCTTCGGGAATGAGCCCGAATTTATAGCCGTAGGGAGTAAGCCTTTTGTCTGCATTGTCAATACGGAGATGAAGCCTGTATTCTGCGCGCGATGTGAACAAACGGTATGGCTCTTCAATACCTCTGGTGACCAGATCATCTATCAAAACTCCGATATAAGCCTCTTCTCTTCGGAGAATAAAGGGCTCTCGCTTTTTTATTTTCAGGACGGAATTAATTCCTGCCATAAGCCCCTGGGCGGCTGCTTCTTCATACCCTGATGTGCCGTTGATCTGGCCTGCAAAATAAAGGCCTTCGATCTTTTTTGACTCCAAGGTGTGTTTGAGTTGTACAGGGGAAATAGCGTCATATTCGATTCCATAAGCAGGACGAAGGATACGGGACTGATCCAGGCCTGGGATGGACTCCAAGATCTGTTCCTGAACTGAAACAGGGAGGCTTGAAGAAAGCCCATTCACATATATCTCAGCAGTGTCGATTCCTTCTGGTTCCAGAAAGATCTGATGTGTTTTATGATGCGGGAATTTGACGACTTTATCTTCGATGGATGGACAATATCGGGGCCCTATCCCGGAAATGAGCCCGCTGAATAATGGAGATTTATCCAGATTATTCTTTATAATTTTATTGGTTTTATCATTAGTTCTTCCGAAATGACAGACGATCTTATTTTCGAGCTGGTGTGTGGTCCGGAATGAAAAGGGAACGGGACATGTGTCGCCCTGCTGTTCTTTAAACTGTGTCCAGTCTATAGAAGCCTTATGAAGCCGCATTGGAGTTCCGGTTTTTAATCTCAGCATTTTTAGTCCGATCTTTGGCAGCATGATACCGAGTTCCTTGGCGGCAGGTTCATTGGCCCGGCCTGCAGAGAAATGCTGAAAACCGATGTGAATGATCCCATTTAAAAAAGTGCCCGGTGTAATAATCACTGTTTTACCCAGGATCTGATTTCCCTCTTTTGTGACAACACCATAGGCTTTTTCAGCCCTGATAAGGATCTCGGTAACGGTCCCTTGAAACAGATTCAGATGTGGGGTTTTTTCAAGCCAGTGTTTCATGGTCAGTCTGTAGATAGCTTTTTCTGATTGTGCCCGTGGGGATTGAACCGCTCCTCCTCTGCTGCGGTTCAGAAGACGGAAGTGAATCCCTGTTTCATCGGCCAATAATCCCATGAGACCTCCAAGAGCATCGATTTCTCTGACGAGATGCCCTTTTGCCAGGCCTCCTATAGCAGGATTGCAGGACATTTGAGCGATGGTTTCCATGTGGATGGTGACGAGGCAGGTATTTAAGCCCATTGTGCTGGCGGCAAATGCCGCTTCACAACCTGCATGCCCTGCGCCGACCACAATAACGTCATATTTCTGTCCGGCACACATTGTTTTCCTATTTCCCGACACAAAATCGCCCGAAAATATCTTGAAGGATCTCTTCTGATCTGATCTCTCCGGAAAGCTGACCAAAAAGCGGTAGAACAGCCTTGAATTCTTCAACATAATACTCTTCAGAATATCCTTCAAGGAGCATTTTTTTTGTGTTAAAGAGTATTGTCAGAATATTCTCTAGAATCAGTTTCTGCCGCAAGTGCAAAATGATATCTTCTCCCTTTTTTTGTTCAGGAACAAAGGTCTTGAGAATTACTTGCCTCAATTGATCGATGTTTTGTTTTTTAAGGGCGGATATTTCAAGGATTTCAATACCTGGAGCGATTGTTCTAAGTCTATTAATATTTTTCTTGATTGGAAGATCGCATTTATTGAGAATCAGAATCATCTTTTTGTTATTTAATTGTGTTATCAGTTTTTCGTCTTCTTTGTTCGTATTTTCGGCCGCATCGACCATAAGCAGGATTCCGTCCGCTTCTGCTGTGGCCTTTTTTCCCCTCCGCACTCCTTCTTTCTCCACAGGCTTGCTGGCCTCTGCTAATCCGGCCATGTCCACCAGGGTAAAAACTGAATCAACAATAGTTGTTTTTTCCCGGAGGATATCTCTGGTTGTGCCGGCATGGGGAGAGACAATAGCCCTGTCGTAATCCAGAAGAGTATTAAAAAGGGTGGATTTCCCCACATTGGGACGTCCGGCAATGGCTAAGATCATTCCTTCTGAAAGTGTTTTTCCGATATCATAACTTTTTACAAGAGACTTGATCTGGAGAATTGTTTTTTCCAGTGTTGTTAATATCTGCTTTGATGTCACCCGGAGGCCGTCCTCTGGAAATTCGATCACGGCTTCGATCTGGGAAAGAAGATGGATGATTCGGGCGCGTAATTCCCGGGCCTTTCGTGACAGGCGGCCTTCCATCTGAAGGAAAGAGATTTTTACCTGTGTCATAGATGCAGCCTCGATCAGATCCCTGATCGCTTCTGCCTGAAGAATGTCGATCCTGCCGTTTACATGAGCCCGAAGTGTGAACTCGCCGGGCCCGGCATGCCTTGCCCCTGCTTTAACACAAAGCCGGATGACTTCCTCCAGGATGACAGGACTTCCATGGCAGCTGATCTCCACCATGTCCTCGCATGTATAAGTATGCGGTGCCGGAAAAAATATAAGATAAACTTCATCAAAGACATCTTGTGTTTCAGGGTCAGAGAGGAATCCCAGAACAGGCTTTTTTGCTTGGAAAGCGAATGATCGCTGTTTGGGTTTGAAGATCGTTTTTACGATAGCTAATGATTTCTTGCCGCTGAGGCGTACGATTCCCAGGCCTCCAAATCCCGGGGGAGTGGAAATTGCGACGATTGTATCATCTAGCATATTCACCTGCCCTGTTTTATAGGATGTGTGTGTTAAGATTTTGGATTTCAGTCTAGGGCTTTTGCAGAATGGATTTTTATTCTCTTAAGAAAACCGTTATCAATACTTTCTGTGGTCATTCCTGGAATCTGGTTGACTGCGATATGGACGATCCTTCTCTCATAGGGATTCATATAATCCAAAATTTCATTTCTGCCTGTTTCATAAACCTGTCGAGCGATCTTCTGAACATATTCTCTTAATTCTTTTTCCTTACGTTTTCGAAAGAAGTCACAGTCGGTCTGGACTTTTTTATCAGACATTTTATTAAGAATATGTTGAAAAGCCAGAAGAAGAGCACCGTCTTTTCTGAGCAGGATGTGTTTATCAGGTCCGTCGAAGATGAAATAGAGAATGTCACCCTTAACTTTAGTGTGATAATTTATTTCCAGTGGGAAAAGAGACAGGAAGCTGCTTAAAAATTTTGCTGCTGGGAAATCAGAGGTTGCATCCTTGAGCCATGCGATAATAACGATCTCCTTGGTTTTTATGCCGAAAAGTTTTGTCTTTTCCGCGACAATTTCATAGTTCAGCTGGGTGCGGGGGCATTTGAAAGTTTCTTCAGCGAGACTGATCGCATCCTCGAGATTTCGCCCCAGGAATTCCTGTTTATCGTTTTTTTCTTTTAACATTTTGGTCCTTTTTTTTGCTTTTCGTAATTCGATTCGTAATATACTGCTGTCCGATCTGGAGAACATTGTTAGTCAACCAGTATAGGACGAGACCACTCTGAAAACTCATAAAAAACACGGTCATGATAACAGGCATCATGAGCATCATTTTCTGCTGCTTGGGATCGGCTGATGTTGGGGCCATTTTCTGGCTTATATATTGGGTGATTCCCATGAGAATTGGTATGATATAAATGGGATCCATAACCGAAAGGTCCTTTATCCAAAGAATAAATGGAGCATGCCTGAATTCAACAGCAACACTCAACAGCCTGAAAAAGCCCCAGAATATTGGAATCTGGATAAGAAGGGGAAGGCATCCTCCTGCTGGATTGACGCCCTCTTTTTTGTAAAGCTTCATCATCTCTTCATTCATTTTACGACGTTGACCGATATCCTGTTTAGGTTTTTTATATTTAGCTCTGAGTGCTTTGATTTTGGGTTGGAGACCCTGCATTTTGGCCATGGATTTCGTGCTGCTGTATGTCAACGGGAAAAAAAGGATTTTAATGAAAAGAGTCAGGATGATAATGCTGAACCCCCAATTAGGGACAGCATTGTGGATGGCATGAAGTGTATTGTAAAGTATTTCCGAGATCACTCCAAAAAAACCAAAGTTAACGATCTTTTTTGTTTGATATCCCCAATTCTTAAGAGTTTTGTGATGTTTTGGTCCGAGAAAGGTCTTCTGAACGTGGTTTAGAGAAAGGTAATATGCCGGAGCCTGGTCCGGTCCTTCCTTGATAAAAGCAGCGCTGGAACTTTTGGGATCAAGGATAAATATTGCAGCGAAATAATTATTTTCGTATGCCGCCCATTGGATAAAATTAAAGGCGTTTCCTTTTTGAGGGTCATATTTTTTCTCGTACCGGCGTTCAGCTTTTTCAGGAGGATAGACGGCGATCCCGGTTCCTTTGCTCATTCTGCTTTTTTTTTCAGTTTCCGAAAGATTGCCGAAGCTGGGGCCCCATACAAGGCGTGGTTCTATTGTTTGGTTATTTCGGTAGGCTTTGATCTGGACATCAAAATCATATTGTCCGCCATGAAATATAAAAGTCTTTACAACCTTATTACCTGAGGCGTCGGCATAGTCGAAACGGAGCTCGGATGATCTGCCATCCTGGATGTTCAGTCTTGTCTGAGAAGGTTTGTAAAGGGAATTATTGACTGTACGGTCAAACTCAGAATTTTCTGTAGAAAGAAAAAAGGGATAGACATTCATTTCTCCTGCTTGGCGACACACAAGCTCAATGGCTTCCTTGTCATTATCCAGGTGCTGTTTGAGCCGCCAGCTCTTTAAGACCGCGCCCTTGTTGCTCCAAACCGCCCTGTATAAAGATGTTTCGACGATAATGTTTTCTTCCATTTCACCGACTAAGGGTTGTATGACCTCCTCAGCCTGCTGTGTTGGTTCATCATGGGAGGGCGAATCATTTACTCTTGCCTTTTGTTGGACGACAGGATGAATTTGCTTCTGAGTAGTTTTTTGCGGGGCCGTATCCTGTGGAGTGGGTTTTTTTACAAGGAAAGACTGCCAGAGCAATAAAACCACAACCGAAAGAACGATAGCCAATATAAATCTTTTTTCCATAATTTAATCCTTTACGGGACGAAATCAATTCCTCCCGGGTGAAGAGGATGACATTTGAAGAGCCGTTTGATACTTAAGGTTATTCCTTTTACAAATCCTTATTTTTAATTGGCTTGGTAAGCTTAGACAGAGCAGGTGGTAAAGAAACGACAGTGATGGCCTAAAAAAGGAGATAAGATCAATCGATAGATTCTGATCAGTATTAAAGTAATTTGTTTCATTGTGTTTTTTCAGTTCCGGTTATTAAGCAGACAGCCCTTTGATAATCTTCTTCAAGTAAAGTCCAAGTTGTTTCTTGCATTTCCTTTTTTGGTATAATAAGAAAATCAATCGATTTACTAAGCAGGATTTTATTTCTGCGGAAAAGAGTTCTTAACTGCCTTTTTATTTTATTTCGCCGGACAGCATTGCCATGTTTTTTGCTTACAACAACACTCATCCTCGAATAAGCGATATCATTGAATAGATAAATAAGGACAATGTATTTTCCTTTGAAGCGTTTACCGTTTCTGTATAGCGATAAAAAATCTTTCTTCTTCCTGATCCTCTCCTGAGGACCGTAGGTTTCTTTCATTAAGCGGCGAGTCTTTTTCTGCCTTTTTGTCTTCGGCTTTTAATGATCAGCTGACCGCCTTTTGTTCTCATCCTTACTAAAAAACCATGCGTTTTTTTTCTTCTTCTATTATTTGGTTGGAATGTTCTTTTCATTTTTCCTGTCTGCCTTCAAATCCATTTAACCTGCTTTATTTATAAAAATTTGCAATACGTTGAAAAAAAGGGTTCTAGGAATCAAGGGTTCAAGTGCTTTGAACTAAACTCTTATCTCTTTTCTTTTCACTCGAACCCTAGAATCCTCGGATCCTTGAATCCTATTTTTATTATCGCAACTTTTCACCCTCCGGGCGAACCGATCTTACCATAGTGGCTTCGTCGTGTCTCGCTCGCAGTATATGAATACAGCTTCACGAACCACTCCTTGCAGCTACGGCAATCTCGACCCGTGAATAAAACAGTCTCTGAATTATTTATAAAAATTGCCGATAGCCTAATATAACTTCTTATATATAATCCTGGTTAAATAAACATGTTAATAAACACGCTGCTATCTGTCAAGTTAAGAAAAGCTAAGAAAAGTTTGACTCTGTTTTCAGAATTCTATATAATTAAACTCACTAAAATGTTTTTCTTTAAAACTGGGGATAAAATAATGTATCCCAACCAGGGCCTTGGTGTCATAGAGGATACCCAGCTTGAAAAATATTTTGGTGAGGAATTTTATATATACCATGTGCGTATTATAGCCAACAATGCCCTTATTCTTGTTCCCTCTTCAAACGCTGATGAAATCGGGATCCGGAAGCCTATCGATTTAGAGACGATCAAAAAGATTTTTAAGTTTATGAGAAAAGGCGATATTGATGTCAGCATGAATTGGAAAGGAAGATATAAGGAGCATGTGGACCTCATGAAAACAGGAGCAGTCATTGATATCGCTCATGTTTTAAAAAGCCTTTTTTATCTTAATCTTATTAAGCCCCTCTCCTTTAGGGAAAAAAAGATGATGGAAAAAGCCAAAGAACTTATTGTTTGTGAGTTGTCAGAAGTTTCCTCACAGCCACCTGGAGAGATAGAAAAACAGTTGATGAACGACCTCTCCTGCTGCTTTAAAGATGTTGTAGCTCGGGACGTTTGATTTCAAGAGGATGTTTTTCCCAATCCTAGCGCTTTTTTTTCTGCTTTTTCTTAGTGCCTTTTTTTCTTCTTCAGAAACGGCCCTGTTGTCTTCTAATCCTTATAAGCTGGACTACCTCAGCCAGAAAGGATCACCGGAAGCAAGGCTCATTCAAAATCTTTTAAAAAAAGTAGACAACCTCTTAGCCACAATTCTCATCGGAAATACTCTTGTCAATACGGCTGTTGCGTCTATCTCAACTTTCATCTTTCTTTCTTTGATGGAAGATAAAAAGCAAGCAGTCCTTTGTTCTACATTGGTGACGACATTTCTGATACTCGTTCTGTCCGAGATAACGCCCAAGACATATGCAGCGTTCAATCCCCTTAGATTGTCCCTTTTATATGTGCGTCCATTAAAAATATTTGTTATTGTTCTGTCTCCCCTTGTTAAGGTTTTCACTTTTTTTTCTCGTTTGATATTTCCTTCCCATAATAAAAAGGGCGATTCAGACCATTCATTAAATGAAGAGGAAGCCAGGCATCTTTTTTCCGGGATTCAAGGCATATCTTTACTTCGTAAAAAAATGCTCTCCGGTGCGCTGGATATCGGTTCCAGGTCCGTCAGGGAAGTCATGGTGCCCCGGCTTCAGATCAGAGCTGTGGACCTCAATGAAAAAAATGATCAAATCCTGCAGCTCATACTGACAACAGGGTTTTCTCGATTTCCTGTTTTTCATAATAGAATTGATAATATAAAGGGAGTGATCCATGCTAAGGATATTATTCCCTATCTTGTTGATAAAAAAAAAATTAAGGTAAGCGAACTTCTCAGGCCTCCTTTATTTGTTCCGGAATCCTCAACCCTTGAGCAGGTTCTCCTTCAAATGCAGAAAAAAGCCACTCATATGATCTTCATCGTTGATGAATTTGGGAATATGGAAGGACTTGTAACTCTTGAAGATATTCTTGAAGAGGTGGTTGGAGAGATACAGGATGAATATGATGCTGAACAAGAACTTCCTGTGGACAGGATTGATGAAGGGGTCTATATTGTACAAGGGAACACACCGGTAAAACTGGTTAACATGAAGGTTCCCCTTGTCCTTCCGGAGAAAGGAACCTACACTACATTTGCAGGGTTTTTTCTGGATGAATTCGGACGTATTCCCCAGGAAGGAGATATCCTGGAATATCAAGGCTGCCAATTGATCGTAGTAAAAATGACCAAACACCGGATTAATTTGATTCGTGTTGTTCTGATGCCGAACTAGAATGAGGAATGGGATGAAGCTCATTGCTAAAAATAAAAAAGCGTATTTTAATTATGAGATTATCGATACGCTCGAGACAGGAATTGAGCTTAAGGGAAGTGAGGTTAAGTCTATCCGCGAGGGAAGAATCAGCTTAAAGGAAAGCTATGCAGAGATCAAGGATGGAGAAATATTTTTAATTCACTGTCATATCAGTCCCTATGAGGCTGCAAATATTTTTAATCATGAGCCGCTGAGAGAAAGAAAACTGCTGTTGCACCGCCGTGAGATCAAGCGTTGGACAGGAAAGATCAAAGAAAAGGGTTTGACCCTGGTTCCAACAAAGGTCCTGATCAATAAAAAGGGGCGGATCAAAGTTGAGATAGCCCTGGCTCGAGGCAAGAGAGACTATCAAAAGCGTGAGAAAATACGTGAACGGGATCGAGACCGGGAAATGCAAAGGGATATGAAGGGCTGGCGTTGATCGTTTGGTTTGATCATCAATTAACCTAACCTGAATAAAGCAGGCTAACCTGGACTATTTATAAAAATTTTCAATGTTTGTTTTATCTCTAATAATATAAATCAATTATATCAAATCCTGCAAATATTCAACCAAAAAACTTCTTATTGAATTTTTTCCAAGATCATTGAAACTTTTTCCCCTCCGGGCAAGCCGATCTGCTTTGTTGCAGCGCATTCGCAGTATATGAATACGGCTTCATACGCCGCGCCTCGCATATCGACTTGTGAATAATCCAGGCTGAATAGGTTTATAACCAAAGATTATATTTATGAAGTCTTTTGGTCAGTTCTTCAGATGGGAGCCTCAGGATATCGGCCACAGCGCCCATGTCATAGTCCGTAACATCCATAAGGTAGCCAATGTAATCTCGATTTAGCGCTTCCAGGGTAGGAAGTTCTTCCTCTCCAACTGTATGTTTGCGGCAGTCAAGATACCATGTGAGATAATTTTCAAAGCTCATGACTTCAGATATTGCCAGGGGTGTTACACTTCTCGTGGATTGCATTATATTCCTCTTGCCTGTTGGATAAGCCTCATGTTATTGGAAACAACATAGGACATTGCAAAATTGGCTGCCAAGGAAAGGGCCCATCCCAAAACTTTGTTTTTCTTATAAACTTTTTTTAAGAAAAGCAGATCAAGGACAGTGATTCCAAGTTTTACACCGGTGAAGAGTAATGTGTTTTTAACGAAGGGTTTCATAAAAGGATTTCCTTCGGCCAATCCCGGAAGCTTGAGGGCCTGTCTGGTGGTGAAAAAATCGGCAACATTTAATGCAGTAAACGTAATAAGGGAGGAAGTGAACAATGAATCGCCAAATGTGCTTTTCTTCGGAGTGAAGGAAAAAACAGGATTATTATAGGATTGAATCTGGGGAGTAACCACAGGAGTATTTATCTGAAGAGAGCCGTATTCCACCGTAGAAGGATTATTATCTTCCATGGTGATGACGGTTATTGAGGCTTTTCCGACTTCAGTGGCAGCAGCGTAACCACCGATCAGGCCGATTAATAATGACGCGATGATTATTGACTTGATTTGTCTTTTCATTTGTTTGTTCTCCTTGTTACTCATTACACTCACTTATATGGCAAGAGTGGTGCCAAGGCCGGAGAATCGTTCTAAGTGCTTGATATAAAATGAATAACAAGTGATTTGCGAGGGATTAAAGAAGGCTTACGAAGTGTTCATTAATTGAACATGTTTTTTTATAACTTGACGTAATTGATTGATTATAAATAAATTATGTGGCTTTAATGTCATGTGTCCATAAATTGGACATGTGCAGGTTTTTGTGTTTTCTGCCGGCTTGAGCTGAATCTGCACGAATATTTTTATGAATAGTAAGAAAATGCTTGACATGGAAAAGATTTCAGTACATTATTGATAATGGTTATCGTTTTCAATTAGAAGCAAAAATGCCAGGACCTTATAGATGGAGAAAAAGATTTCAAGGCCACGGGTCTCGATGGACAGCTCCGCGGGAGGCGGTTTTAGGGCTGTTGAGCAGGACCTCCCTCCATATGAGCGCTAAAGATATTCATAGTGCTGTTCATAAGATTTACCCTAACATCGGTTTGACAACGATCTATCGTACTTTGGATCTGATCTATCGAATGGGCATTATCGACAAAATTGTTTTGAGCGATGGGCAGGCGAGATATCAGTTTAAATCGGGAAAGCAAAATGACCATCATCATCTTATTTGCACTGGGTGCGGCAAGATCATTGATTACAGTGAATTCGAAAAGGAAGAATTGGAATTTATAAAAAAAGCTGAAAGACGCCTATCCGAAAAACATCAATTTATTATTATGGATCACAAGATTGAATTTTTGGGTATATGTTCAAAATGCCAGTCAAAGAAAAACATGGAAAACGAGGGCTCATGATCGAGATTATGAGTTCATATTTTAGATATTACTTAAAAAAAAGCTACAAAGGAGGTGAACAAAATGCCAAGAGGAGATAGAACAGGCCCTTCGGGATACGGACCGCGAACCGGGAGATCTCTCGGATACTGTGCAGGATATGGGATGCCCGGATTTATGTCAGGAAGAGGAGGCTTTGGTTTTAATCGTGGATTCGGCCGCGGCTTTGGAAGAGGAAATATAGGCGGGATGGGTGGATCAATACCTGGGCCCGGTTATAATTATTGGGGAATGAGCCCTGATTTCATGGCTTCCCCCTCCCCGGAAAATGAAAGGGAGTGGCTGGCGAATCAGGCTGAAACAATCAAAGAGGAGTTGAAATCTATAGAAAAGAGGCTAAAAGAACTGGAAAAAAAGACCGAATAAGCTGTATAATACCTTTTTGAATCTTACGTTTCCCGAAATTATTAAGATTTATCCTGGATTATTCACGAGTCGAGGTTGGTGCATCTGCAAGAGGCTGTTCGTGAAGCCGTATTAATATACTGCGAACGGACGGCAACGCAACAGATGGGATAAGACTGGCTCGTAAATTGTTCAGGCTGTTAAAAAGCCTGACTGGATTATATATAAGAAGTAGTGTGGAAGATTTGATAAAAAAATTGAAATTAGTGGTGAAATGATGCCGGATGACGAAATTCAAAAAAAAATCACTAGAAGTCTTGAAAAGATCAATCAAGGCCTGCTTATTTTTAGCGGAAAAGGCGGAGTGGGGAAAAGTACGGTTTCTGCCAATCTCGCTGTGGCTTTATCCAAAAAAGGCAAAAAAGTCGGATTGATTGATATAGATATCCATGGCCCAAATCTGGCAAAGATGCTTGGAGTTGAGGACAAAAAACTTGAGGTCACTTCTGAGGGAGCAAAAGCTGTTCAGGTGAATGAAAATTTGCAATTGATGTCCATTTCTTTTCTTCTTATGGACCCCGATTCTCCTGTGATCTGGAGAGGGCCGATGAAGATGAAAGCCATCCAGCAGTTCATCGGGGATATCAACTGGGGAAAACTTGACTGGTTGATAATTGATTCTCCTCCGGGAACCGGAGATGAGCCGTTGTCGATTGCACAATTAATGCCCGCTACAGGAGCCGTTATTGTTACAACGCCTCAGGAAGTATCTCTTATGGATTCGAGAAAGGCCGTGGCTTTTTCCAAGAAACTCAATCTCAAAGTGTTTGGGATCATTGAAAACATGAGTGGTTTTGCCTGTCCCCACTGTGGAAAAAAGATCGAGCTGTTCAAGGAAGGTGGAGGAGAAAAGGCTGCTGCAGAATTGGGAGTTCCTTTTCTTGGAAGGATTCCTCTGGATCCAGGGATTGTTGATATGGGAGATAGGGGAAAGTCATTTTTGGACGAAGCTCCGGATTCTGAGACAAGCTTGGTATTCAGCCGGATCGTGGATAAGATCATTCAGACAGTTTCTTGATTCTTTTTTCAGGAGAAAAAACGAAAAAAATTGGTATTATCATTTACGTACGGTATCAGGACTGTGGAGGAGGGAAATGTTTTCGCTCCATGCGGGAGCGAGTCTAAGGTTTTGCCCGCTATTCAGAAGATGAGGAATTGGAACTTGTTGGGTATCCTCCTTGTCCGAGGATCCGGCAGTTTAAGCAGTATATAAAAACCCGGTTTAAAATCCCGGTTGTAGTGGAGACGCACAACGATCTGGCGCAAGCCCTTGATAAGGTCTGATATATGATGTCCAACGATAAAGAACTTGAGCAGTTTACACAGCAACTCCAAGCTGAGATTATGGAGAAGATCGGAAAGATCTATACTAAGACGGTTATCGACCACTGGCAGAACCCCAGAAATTTCAGACGGATTGAAAAACCCGATGGTTATGGAAAGGCTCAAGGGACATGCGGCGATACAATGGAGATGTTCATCAACATTAATGAAGGCCGTATCCTGGATTGTTCCTTTCAAACCGATGGATGTGGAACATCCATTGTCTGCGGTAGCATGGCTACAGTGATCGCGATAAACAAAACGTTCACTGAGGCTTTGGCTAAAGTAAGCGCCAGTAAAATTTTAAACCTCCTGGGAGGGCTGCCAGAAGCAGATAAACACTGTGCAAGCCTGGCCGCAGAAGCACTCCGGAGGGCTTTGGCAGATCTGCTCTATCACAAGAAATTTCCGTGGAAAAAAATCTATAGAAAAGAACAATAGTATTTCT
>CBDVEQ010000041.1:0-15270 GCA_965373045.1 uncultured bacterium
CGGGAATCCAGTTCTTTGAGTTCATGGAGTTTCTTGAGCTCATTGAGTCAAATTTCATTAAAATAACCCAAAGAACACAACGAACCCAATAAACTCAACAAACTCTTCTTGACTTCAACGATTTCAATAGACTCCGATAGACGTCTATGGACTTCGACAGACTTCTCTCTCCGACGAGATAAACGAGACAAACGAGATGAACGAGGCAACCAGGAATCCTTTGCATCAACTACCGGATGCTATATAATAAATTATATTAGAGTATTGGACGCGTTTATGTCTGCAATTTTCAGTATAAGAGATAAAAAAGGTGAAGCTCTGCGTATAAAAATGGAAAAACTGGGCATTTACGAGAAGGATATTATAGAAAAATTCATCCGTTCCAGCGGCAAGGGAGGACAGAATGTTAATAAGGTTGCAACCTGCGTCTATATCAAACACATACCCACTCAAACAGAAGTGAAGTGCCAGAAGGAGCGCTCCCAGGCTCTTAACCGGTACTGGGCCAGACAGATACTGGTCGAGAGGATTGAAACCGGGATCAAAGGCCGGGAAAGCGAAGAGCAAAAACGGATTGCGAAAATACGCCGTCAGAAAAGAAAACGGTCGAAACGGGCTAAAGAGAAAATGCTGGAAGACAAAAAGAAACAGGCAGAAAAGAAAAAATCCCGCAGCTTCCGTCCGGGACCTGAAGACTTATAGGAATCTTTTAAATTAGAAGGTCTATCATATCCCTGACTGCTGTATCAATACCCACAATAGCAGCCCGGGCCACGATGGAAAAGCCGATGCTGAATCCTGAGATTTCGGGGATGGCAGCAACAGGTTCGATATTATGATAATCTAATCCATGTCCGGCATGGACTTCCATTCCCAATTCAAAGGCGTGTTCAGCAGCGGTCCGGATCTCTTCAAGGGCATTTTCCCGCTTTTCTCCTGGAGGAAGTTCAGCATATTTTCCTGTGTTGATCTCGATTCTGTCCGCTTTTATCTGGCTGCTGGTGTTGATCTGTTCAAGGTCCGGATCTATGAAGATACTGACCAGTATTCCTGCATTCTGCAGTTCCCGGATATGAGCTTCCAGGGCATTTTTGTTCGCTAGGACATCCAGGCCTCCTTCTGTGGTCAGTTCTTCCGGGCGTTCGGGAACGAGGGACACAACATCCGGTTTGATCTCCTGAGCGATTTTTTTCATTTCTTCTGTGGCCGCCATTTCAATATTCAGGATGGTTTTGATTGCATCCCTTAGCAGCCGCAGGTCTCGTTCCTTGATATGGCGCCGGTCTCTACGGATATGACACACGATCCCTTCAGCTCCGGCCTGTTCTGCCAGTAGAGCCGCAAGAACCGGCTCCGGTTCATGGCTTTTCCTTGCTTCTCTGATCGTGGCAAAATGATCGATATTAATTGAGAGTCTCATCCTTTTCTCCATTATTAATTGGATTGTTTCTTTTATGCGTCTTACTTGTCTTCTTCTTTTTTCTGGATCTGAAAACGTACGATAACTTGAGTCTGAGAGGATGCCCAGTTGAGGTCCTGGCTTGGCAGAATAAGTCCAACTTGGATATCCTGGGATTTGGTGAGAGACGATCGATCAATGGGAAGAGTTTTCAGTTTGAACTTCTCTTTTATCTTGCTCTCTGGTCCTTTGACAAGGATTTCCAAAGGGATCACCTCATACTGGGTCATCTCGTATCCTTCTGGTATTTCTCCTGTAAAATCAACGATGACTTCAAGGAGGATCTCCTTGATCGTTTCCAGTTTCAGATTGATCTGGCTTGGAGAAACCTCTTTTGCCTCTGCTCCTTCTGGTACGTAGATCATATCCACACTTAATGGAAAGTTGACCTGATTCACGTTCACATGCTGCAGGTCGAGAATCACACTGACATTGGCGGGTGTGATTTGGCCGATGAGCCTGCGTGTGGACCGGATCTTAACATCGACCGTAGAGGGTGGTTTTTCCACAATTTCCATCTGAGAAGGGATATTATGGATCTCCAGAGGAACGGTGAGAGTTTTTTCTGTGAAGATCTTTTCTTCTGGGATAAATGTTAGCCATAAGATCAAGGCAAGGAGAAAGGAAACAAGTTTCAGCCACCGGTTTTTTAAAAACAAATCTTTTAAAAAGCGTTTCATTTTACTTCATATATTGGAATAACAGCTCTTTCAATTGTTCCTTTTTCAGCCTGCTTTGCAGGTTTCCATGAGTGGCAAGGGAAATCATTCCGGTTTCTTCCGAGACGACGATAACCGCGGCATCGGTTTCCATGGACAATCCTATTGCGGCAAGATGCCTTGTCCTTGTTTGAAACTCCTTCCCAAGCTTGTGAGAGGCTGGGAGGGGCAGAAGACATCCGGCTGCGCTGATTTTGTTGTCCTTGATGATTACAGCTCCGTCATGAAGAGAGGAGTTCGGATAAAAAATGCTTGCGAGGAGATCCTTGGATAAAAATCCGTCGATCCCGGTTCCTGTTTCCATATAACTTTTTAGTGAAATTTCCCTTTCAATGGCGATCAGGGCGCCGATTTTGTGTTTAGCCAGGTAATCTACAGCGATAAACAGGTCCTCCCATTTTTTTTTAACGGTTCTCAAGAAGAAAGTTCTTCGAAAAGTGCGTGAACCGAGTGTGGTAAGAAACCTTCGAATCTCTCCCTGGAAGAGGACAATAACGGCGAAGATAGCGTAATTGGCAAAATTTCGGATGAGCCAGTTGGACAATACAAGCCGCCCCCATTGAGAAAGAAGGAAGAGGATACCGATGACCGCGATTCCGATGGCCATCTGGTAGGCTTTACTGTCCTTAACAAGGCGGATAAATGAGTAGATAATCACTGTCATCAAAAGAATATCGAACACATCTGAAAGGGTAGAATGTGTCAGAGCGTTGATAATATTTGATAACATTGATTTATTTCCGGTTAATTCACCGCCTGCAGTTCACCCTGCCCTTCACTTAATATTCGCTTTGCGACCCGGATTGCCCTTTTAACGGCTCCCACATCGTGTACTCTGAGGATGTTTGCGCCGTTGACCATGCTTAAAAGAGATGCTGCGATAGTCCCTTCCAATCGTTCTTCAACAGGTAGATCCAGTATCTCTCCGATGAAAGATTTCCGGGACACACCGATTAGGACAGGACGGGAAAGCTTGTTCAGAAATCCAAGGTTGTTTATTAATGCTAGATTGTCATTCAGCCTTTTTCCGAATCCGATCCCCGGGTCAAGGATGATATTTTGTACCTTGATTCCCTGCGCGGTCGCCATGGAAATACGTTCTATGAAAAAATCCCGTATCTCGGTAAAAACGTTCTCGTAATAGGGAGCGAACTGCATATTTTTTGGCGTTCCCTTCATATGCATCAGGATGATGGGAACATTTTTTCTCGCAGCCAGTGCTGTCATTTGAGGATCAAAACGAAGTGCGCTGATATCATTGATAATATCTGCGCCTTCCTCCAGCGCTGCATGTGCGACATCGGCTTTTGTAGTATCGATGGAGATCAGGATATCGGTTTCTTTTCTGAGACCGCGGATAACGGGCAGAACGCGTTGTTTTTCCTCATCCGAAGTGATGGGTTCGGATCCCGGCCGGCTGCTCTCTCCCCCGATATCAATAATGTCTGCACCCTGTGTGATAAGGTCCAATGCTCTTTGGACGGCTTCCCTAGGCTGGAGATAAAGCCCCCCGTCCGAGAAAGAGTCCGGTGTGGTGTTTATAACCCCCATAAGCCAAGTTTTCTGGCTAAGATCGTATTTTTTTCCTTTGATCTGAAGTAGAAGCTGTTTTTTCACATTTTCACGCTTGCACGGGATCGGCCTTATGTATGGGCCTGGCCTTTCGAACGGGTTTTTTAGATTTGTTCTTTTTATCTTTATTCTGTTTGGAGGCTGGTTTTTTCATGGAGATTTTTTTCCCGTTGATGAGGGCCGTGATCTCATCCGCAGTCAGGATCTCTTTTTCCAGCAGGGCCGCAGCGATTCTTTTCAGTTTGGTCTTGTTTTTTGTCAGAAGGTCTTCTGCGCGCTTGTAGTTTCTTCCGATAATCTTCCTTACTTCTTTATCGATATACTCGGCTGTCTTTTCGCTGAAGTTTTTATGCATAGCCAGATCTTTTCCAAGAAAAATAAGGTCATCCCTTTCTCCGTATGTCAGAGGCCCTAGATCAGACATGCCGTATTGACAGACCATTTTTCGGGCAATTTCCGTTGATTTCTCAAAATCGTTGGCAGCGCCTGTCGTGGTCTTGCCTAAAAACATTTTTTCAGATATCCGGCCGGCCATGAGAACAGACAACTGGGCTTCGAGGTATTTTTGGGAATAGGTATACCGGTCATCCAGGGGCAGCTGCTGTGTAATACCTAGAGCCAATCCGCGTGGAATTATTGTGACTTTATGGATAGGGTCAGCCTCGGGAATGAGAGAGGTCACCAGGGCATGACCTGCTTCGTGATAAGCGGTGCTCTTTTTTTCATCATCACTGATGATCATGCTTTTTCGTTCCACGCCCATAAGAACCTTGTCCTTGGCACTTTCGAAATTATTCATAGTGACCTTGTTTTGTCCCAAACGTGCTGCAAGCAACGCTCCTTCATTGATCAGATTGGCCAAGTCGGCCCCGGTAAATCCCGGTGTGGTTCGGGCCAGGACTTCCAAGTCCACGTCCTTGGACAGAGGAATATTCTTTATGTGGACTTTAAGGATTTGTTCGCGTCCCTTGATATCGGGCATGTTGACCACGACCCTCCTGTCGAACCGGCCCGGCCTGAGAAGGGCGCTGTCCAGAATATCCGGACGGTTGGTGGCAGCAATAAGAATGACTCCTACATTGGAATCAAAACCGTCCATCTCCACAAGCAGCTGGTTCAAAGTCTGTTCCCGTTCATCATGGCCGCCTCCGAGCCCGGCTCCTCTCTGTCTGCCGACCGCATCGAGCTCGTCGATGAAGATCAGACAAGGTGCATGTTTTTTCCCCTGGTCAAACAGATCTCTGACACGTGATGCTCCGACACCTACGAACATTTCCACAAAATCAGAACCGCTGATGGAAAAGAAGGGGACTTCGGCTTCACCGGCTACTGCCCGGGCGAGAAGTGTTTTACCCGTCCCAGGTGCGCCAACAAGGATGACTCCTTTGGGAATGCGTCCTCCCAGTTTTTGGAATTTTTTGGGATTTTTCAGAAACTCGATGATTTCCTGGAGTTCCTCTTTTGCTTCCTTGACGCCGGCTACATCATTGAATGTGACCTTTTTCTGGATGTCTGAGAACATTTTGGCCCGGCTTTTACCGAACGTCATAGCTTTGTTCCCGCCGGACTGCATCTGCCGCATAAAAAATATCCAGAACACGATCAGTAAAAGAATTGGGAACCAGGTGAAAAGATAGCTGTACCAGGGGCTGCGTGATGTGTCTTTGACGGATATGTTAACATGGTGTTCACGCAGGATCTTGACCAGGTCATCATATTGAGAGGGAACGACAGTCTTGAAATCAGTTCCGTCCGTGTATTTTCCTCTGATCTGATTCCCTTCAATGGTTACCTCATTAATCCTGCTGCTCTCGACATTGGACATGAATTCGCTGAATTGGATCTCTCTCCTGGCTGTGCTGGGGGACTGCAATAAACTCCATAAAAAGAGAATAACGGCCCCGGCAGCGACCCAGAAAAGGATGTTTTTATATTGCTTTTGTTGTCGTTTCATATTAGGCATAATACTTTCCTTTAATGCATAAATATTCTAACATGTTTTAGGGGATATGTTAAGGGATAAGGCCAAGATACCGAATGGGGACGGTTCTATTTTTTCCAGAAAAAATAGAACCGTCCCCATCTCTTTGGACTTGACCTGAAAGAGGGACTTGTTGTAATATTGGAAAACCCGAGTGGGGCTGTAGCTCAGTTGGGAGAGCATTTGACTGGCAGTCAAAAGGTCGTGGGTTCGAGCCCCATCAGCTCCACCATCTCCTTCTGGAATTTATATACCATGCCGAGAATAAAATTAAAACCGCTGGAAAATTATCCGTTTTTCATTCAAATAACTGTGCGGACCACGGACTTGAATTACGGGGGCCATCTGGGCAACGACCGGCTTCTTGCCCTTGTCCATGAAGCTCGCATCTCTTTTCTTTCTCAATTCGGATTTTCAGAGCTGGACTGCGGAGGGATTTCATTAATCATGGGTGATGCTGCCATTGTCTTTCAAGGAGAAGCCTTTGCCGGTGATGTCCTCAAGGTAGAAGTGGCGGCCGGAGAGCCCACGCGGAGCGGATTCCGCCTGTTTTACCGGATCACCGGAGATCCGGACAGACGGGCTGTTGCCTTGGTAGAGACAGGTATGATTTGTTATGATTATTCTGCCAAGAAGATTCAATCCCTGCCAGATTGTGTAAAGGATATCTGTCTGAAAAGCCATGGTACATTGTCTTGAGGTTAATAGGGAACACATTCTGGCAATCCTGTTTTAGTCTGCTTTATTCATAAAAATTTGCGATACGTTTAAACATCAACACAATCATCTAAAAATTTATTTCATGTATCGCAACTTTTTACCCTCCGGGCGAGCCGATCTCTTCGCAGTGGCTTCGTCGTGTTCCGTTCGCAGTATATAAATACAGCTTCACGAACCACTCCTCGCAGCTACGGCAATCTCGACCCGTGAATAAAGCAGTCTCTGAATTATTCATAAAAAATGCCGATAACCTGAAAAAAAGGGTTCGAGGATTCTAGGGGTCAAGGATTCAAGTGAAAGAAGAAGAGCCCAAAGGCCAAGGGCCAATGCAAAAGAGGCCCAAAGCCCAAAGAAGCTTAGCCCAAAGTCCTTTAATTTACGTCATTCCCATTTACACGGAAATGACGAAGGGAAGATGAACATAAAGCAAGGCTAAAGGGAAGGAGGGGTGGTGCGGCGAAGGGGCTCCCCATCCGCCCGGAACGTAAGGGGTCCCACGGGGGGATGGGTGGAAAGAGGACGGATGGGGAAGAGCCGTGACAGGACCCGTCCTTCCCCATGGGGCCAATGTTCATATCGAGAAAAAACAGATCAGATTTGCACGGGAATGACATTTTACTTTGGCCCTTGGCCTAATCTCTTTTCTCTCGTTTATCGCAGGCGAGTTTGCGAGCCAAACACAACGAACCCAATAAACTCAACAAAATATTCTTGAATTCAACGACTTCGATAGACTTCTATGGACCTAAATAGACTTTAATAGACTGTTTTTCCTTGGCCTCTCCTCAACCCGTGAATAATCCAGGTTAGTAAAAGTAAAAAATATGATTTCATATATTCAGCTATTTAAGATAGCGGAGTGATTTCGGCTCTTTTTCCATGTGAAAAATGAGAAGATTTTGAAGAATCTTCCTGATGGCCTTTAGTTTTTCAATAGAGAATTGATGTATCTCTGTACCCGGAGGTGGATTCTTCTTGACCCAGTCTAGAAAATCCGGCAGATCCGGAGGGACGCTGTTCTTTTTTTGTGGTGCACAGGAAGCGCAGAAAACTCCGTCTTTTCGGGAAGATATCCATGAGGAATTCTGGATCCTTTTTCCACATTTTTTACATGTTGAAAAATCCGGTGCGAGGCCGTTGATCCTCAGCATCCAGGCTTCAAAATAAGCACTGATAAGCTCGAGGTCTCCGCCTTTTTGCAGGGCTTGAAGGGTTTTTAGTAGCAGCCGGAAGACAAGGTCTTCTCTGGACCGCAGAGGCAAAAATTCCTGAATAAGTTCAGAGAAATATCCAAGAGTAAATGCGGCCTTGATATTGTTCTGTACATCAAAAAAGGATTCCTGGAGGTCGCACTGACTGATCATGACCAGGTCTCTTCTTTCTTTTTCATAATAAACGATGTGGACAAAAGACATAGGTTCAAGGCTGCTGCCAAAACGATTCCCGAACTTGCGCGCTCCCTTGGCAATTCCTTTAATAACACCCTTGTCCCTGGTGAAAAAAGTGACGATCTTATCCTGCTCGCTGAAGTTAAAGGAGTGAAGGATAAATGCTTCTGATCGTTCGATGGGCATGAATGATTATGTTAAATATTTTAGAAACAGGGTGGCCAATCCTAGGAAGGACAGAAATCCAAGAGAATCCGTGCACATGGTCAGAAGATTAACAGATCCAAGAGCAGGGTCGAGGTGAATGAGTTTGAGAAATAGGGGGATCAGTGTCCCCATGAGGGCGGCGACAAATAGGTTGATGACCACGGCCAGGCCAAGTACCAGGCCGAGATAGGGATTCCGAAACAGAAGATAAGAAATACCTCCGAGCAGGAGGCCGATAATGATACCGTTTCCTATTCCTACTACCAGTTCCTTGAACAAGGCCTTACGGGCGGATATCCAGTTTGCCTGGCCGATAGCGATCTCGCGGACGATGATGGCGATCGTTTGATTCCCGGCGATACCTCCGAGTGCTGCTACCAGCGGCATGAATACGACTAAAGTAATGAACTTCTCTATAGTGCCCGTGAACTGTTTGACAACAAAAGGAGCAAGAGAAGCGGTCAGTAGGCTGAACAGGAGAAATGGAAGTCTTTTCTTAATAGAGGAAAAAGGGCTGTCCTGGACTCTGTCCGAAGAATCCAGAGAGACCATCTTGTATATGTCCTCGGTTGCTTCTTTATCGATAACATCGATAACGTCATCGACAGTTACGACACCCACCATGACATTCTCCGGGTCCAGGACCGGAATAGCCACCAGGTTATAATCAGCCACGCTCCGGGCGACTTGTTCCTGATCGGTATCGGTCCGGACACTGATAACATCCGTAGTCATGATGTCCATCAGCTTTGTATTGGGGCGGGCAAACAGGACCTGCCGCAGCGAAACCACGCCGGCCAGATGATAATCATCGTCAACGACATAGAGGTAAAAAGCTGATTCTACATCCCCTTCCAACTGCATGGCCGTGACGGCGTCTGATACATTCGTCTTTTGGTTGAGCGTATAGTAGTCCGGGGACATGATCCGTCCGGCGGTTTCCTCCTTGTATTGAAGGAGTTCCTGAATTTCTTCGGATGGTTCGTCCTCCATCTCTGTCAGAATAGATTCCTGCATTTCTTCAGACAAAAGGGGAAGGATGGATGCCACCTCATCCGATGGAATGATCTGGAATATGTCCGAGATCTGAGGAATAGGCAGTGCTGCTACGATCTGAGCGGCGTCTTCCGGATCCAGTTCGCACAGGACTTCCCCGGCTTTCTGCTCTTCCCGTTCATACAGTGTATTGAATAGAATAAGCCGTTCCCTGGCAACAAGGTGATCCATCAAAGAGGAGATGTCAGCGGAATGGAAGTTTTTCAGAAGGTTCCACAGACGTGTAAGCGTGCCCATACTTATAAATTTCCGGGCTGAACTTATAACTATTCTGAGCGATTGGACCTTCATTTGTAACCTCGAACATTTTCGTCCTTCAAAGTAGCACAAAAAAAATCATGTGTAAACAACAACATTCAGGAAAAATTTTTCCTTAGTTTGATCATAAAGCCGCTCTCCTTAGCCGAGGAAAGAAATTCCCAGTGATTTGATCTTTTCCTGAAGCTGTTCCTCCTCGATCTCAAGTTCGGAAGCGGCCTCCGGGATTTTCCAGTTACATCGAAGGAGAGTTTTATGGATATATTCCTTCTCAAAGAGTTCTCGTGCCTTAATAAGGGTTTGTTTTGGTTTAATGCCTGAGACATATTGGGCTTCGATAGGTTCGACCAGGAGGGAGAGATGGGCCTCTTTTATCTCATCTTCTTTGACCATGATTACGAAGCGTTCAATAACATTGATCAGCTCGCTGACATTGCCAGGCCAGGAATAATTGATAAATGCCTCCATGGCTTCTTTGCTCATAGTCTTCTGCTTTTTTCCATCTGCGGCGGAAAAGCAATTTAAGTAATAGTTGATCAATTTGGGGATATCTTCTATTCTTTCCCGGAGCGGGGGGATGTGAATAGGAATAATATTCAATTTGAAAAACAGGTCTTCCCGGAAAAGGCCCTGTTCTGTGAGTTTCTTGAGATCCTTGTTTGTGGCGGCGATGATCCGTGTGTTTAATGTAACAGATTGTCCCCCCCTGATGGGTTCAAATTTTTCCTCATTGAGGATTTTGACCAATTTGGCCTGAGTCGCAAGATTCATCTCATCGATCTCATCTAAGAACAATACACACCCTTCTGCAAGCAGTAGTTTCCCCTTTTTTCGTTCGGATACACCTGATGGATGATTTTCGCCATAGCCAAAAAGTTCATTGTCTATAAGATCTTCCGGGATAGCTCCGCAATTGATCTGGCTGAATCTTTTATGTTTTGCTGGACCGAGGTCACAGATCAAGCGGGCGATCAGTTCTTTCCCTGTTCCATTTTCCCCTGTTATCATAACACAACCGTTGGACGGGGCTGCGATTTTGATCGCCTCCTGTATCTTTTGGATGGAGAGATGAGATCCGACCAGGTCATGTTTGGCCCTTATGCTTTCTCGAAGGACAATATTTTCCTCTTCCAACCGGCTTTGTTTTAAGGCGTTTTTTACCGTGAGGACGACCTTTTCTAAAGAAAGAGGCTTTTCAAGATAGTCATAAGCCCCAAGCTTGGTTGCCATGACCGCAGATTCTACCGATCCATGACCTGAGATCATGACGACCTGGATTTGACTGTTCTGGTTTTTTATTTCATTTAGAACATCGATCCCGTTCATCTCGGGAAGCCATATATCCAGAAGGACCAATTCAAAATGTTCTGTCATGATCTGTGATAGCCCCTTCTCTCCTGTATCCGATGTGAGGACTGTGTAACCCTCGTCCTCAAGGATCCCTTTCAGGGATGAACGGATACCGGCTTCGTCGTCAATGATGAGAATATTACTTTTATTCATGTAGGTACCTGGATTATAAATTTTGCTCCGTGTGGTTTGATGTTTTCAACCACAATAGTCCCGTTGTGTTCGCTTATGATCTGGTGAACGATGGCCAAACCCAAGCCTGTCCCTTTTTTCTTTGTAGAAAAATGCGGCAGGAAAAGTTTTTCCTTATCCTCCAGGGAAATTCCAGGCCCTGTGTCCCGAATCTCGATTTTCACCATCTGATTGATGTCATCAAAGGAAGATTGAATTTTGATCTTTCCTTTTTTGTCCATGGCATCGATGGCATTGTCCAGAATATTGATAAACACACGTTTCATCTTCTCAGGATCGACTTGGATCGCAGAAGGGACCTTGGATGAGAGTCTTGTTTCAAAGGTTATTTCTGCAAAAATATCTTTAAAAAGAGACACAGTCCCCTTGATGACCTCATGAATATCGGTCGGTTGGAGGCGGATTATGGGCAGACGTGCAAAATTCGAGAACTCATCTACCAGGGATTTGATAGCTCTTGCTTCCTGTACAATAGTCTCTGCACTTTCGGAGATGACTCTGTGATCTTTTCCTCCCTTTTCCCTCAGATTCTTGATGATCCTCTCCGCTGAAAGCTGAATGGGCGTTAATGGATTTTTTATCTCATGAGCGACTTGTTGTGCGATTTCCTTCCATGCAGCGATTCTCTGGGCTTTAATCAATTGGGTCAGATCATCGAGTACGAGGATCATCCCGGAATATTTCTTTTTATTCCGGGAAAGAGGCGAAAGAGTCAGGGAAATAGAAGATTTCCGGTCGTCTATGTTGAGGTCTATAGCTTCATTAGGAGGATTGAATTTATCCTGAAGTTCGTTTTTAATACTTTTTTTGATTTTCCGGAATTCGAGCCTGCTGAATACATCTTCATAGCCCTTGTGGATCAGAACATCGTCTTGAAAGCCAAGCATAGCTCTTGCAGAAGGGTTTATCGTAGTGATGGCACCTTCAGCATCGACCGTGATGACCCCTGTTGTAACATTGTTGAGGATGGTTTCGATGTAATGACTGTGGGCCTCCAGTTCCGAGGTCTTTTGAGCTATATTGCGGTGGCTCTCCTGCAGGTCGGATATCATCTGATTAAAAGATTCGATCAACATTCCCAATTCGTCAGAAGCGGGGTCCTCAACCCGGACCGTCAGGTTGCCTTTAGATACTTCTTTTGTGGCCTGCGCCAATTTCTCTATTGGGGCGATGATGCTCTTTGCCAGGCGAAAACCGATCCAGGAGGCAGTAAAGATAATTAGGAGTGTTACAAAGATCAGAGTAATAAGGTAAAGAGTTCGGACAGGGTTTTTTTGAAATTTCTGTTGCCGGTAAAGCTGGACATAGGCATTGATATTGTTGATCCTCTGTGAGTAGTTCTGAGGCAGAAATTTTCCTGTCACCACAAGCATGTCGCTTTCATCCGGGAGTTTGGTCGAAATGCCGCAGCGGACAAGTTCACCGTTGCCCATGGACGCGATGGTCCCGTATTTTTCTCCGAGATGGGCTCTTTTAATCCGGTTTTTCTTAACTTCCTGGTAGTATTGAAGCGGCAGATTGGAGTTTAGGACAGAGTACAATTCCTCGTCGCCCAAGAAGATTCCGATTTCATCCAGTTGGTATTCTTTCAGTTTTTCTAGAAGAAAATCATTGAGCAGGCCTTTTTTATCAAAATCGGTCAACCCTTTCTTTACTATGTCCAGACTCAGGCGTTTTGCATAATGCAATGTGATATCCTCAGCGTTCACATAATAGCCTTCTGACAGTTTTTTCGTGTCTTCCAGGATCTGTTCAATAGGAGTCCTAAAAAGATTTTCGATATTCCTCGAGATCAGGTCGCTGGCAAAAAGGAACAGCAGGAGTGTTGGAATGAAGGACAGGGCAATAAAAAAGAGGAGCAATTTTGATTTTAGATGAGCGCCAACGACCTTTTGTTTCCGCTCAAGGTAGAGTTTGATCAAATTGCGTCCCAGGACAAAAAGAAGGATAAGAAACAGAAGAAAAACAATGACATGAAGGGAAAAAAGCAGGATGTTCGTTACAGATGTCGGAGAAAAATGTTGTCCTTCCCGTATGAGAAGTTCAATGCCGAAGAAAAGGATGATCAGAACAAGAATGAGTGCGCCGATAATACGGGGGCCTTTTTTCTTTGTTTTGTCCATGTACTTAGCCTGCGCTATTCATAAAATATCACTATAAAGCTTTATTCAGTCCAGATCCTCATCGAAAAATTGGTTTATATTTTCAAGAGTGATCCGGATATTTCTCTGAACTGCTCCGATTTCCCCCAATTTTTTCCCCTTTTTGCCATTAAGGGAATAGGTGAATCCTCCCAGGTTTCCGCAGTGGATAAGCAGTTCCTTTTCCGCTATGGTCTGGAAAACGAATCCAGGTTCTTGATTTCCGTCCAGAGCTATGGTCCCATCAGTAAAAATTTGGATCCATGTGAGTTTCTGGAATGTTAATGCAAGGTTTAACTTCTGCTGTTTGGCCAGTATCATAGGCTCTGTCGCTTCCGGAACCATTTCGTGTTTTTGAGGAATTGTTGTAGGAAGGATCTTTTCCTCGGGCATAGGAGCCTCATTTTTCTGAAAGATGAAATATAAAGCAAATAGAAGGCTTATTAGAACAACCACGATTCCGGAAAAAATGAGAATGCTCTTGATCTTTTGGGGAATAGCAGGCTGGTCATTTGGAGTAGCTGATTTCTCTTCCTGGAGCTGCTCTCTGAGCTGTTCTTCCTGATAAAATCTGTTGAGGATATCATGTTCCTCCATGCCCAAGTATTCCGCGTATGCTTTCAGGATACCTTTTGTGAAAAATTTTCCGGGGAGTATATCCACCTGGTCTTCTTCAATGGCACGTAAAAAACGGAGATTGATATTGGTTGTATCCGCAATCTCTTTTAGAGATATGCCCCGCATTTCGCGTTCATTTTTCAGATCCTTTCCTAGTGTTGCCATTTTTTTGATTGTATGTCAACTGTCAATCCCCTGTCAAACATCAAGAACCGGTTATCCTGTTTGTCTCCCAATTGGTTAATGTAAAGGGTTCAAGGATTCAAGTGAAAGAATAAGAGGCCAAAGGCCAATGCAAAAGAGGCCAAAAGCCCAAAGCAGCTAAGCCAGCGAGAAAAGATAGAGAGCCCAAAGCTCAAAGCAGCTTAGCCCAAGGTCATTTAATTAACGTCATTCCCGTGTAAACGGGAATCCAGTTTTTTGAATTCATGGACTTTTTTTCTTTGGGCTAAGTTGGTTTTAGCCTTGGACTTAGCGGTCTTGGTCAGGGCTATATTTTGAGAAATTTTGACAATGAACTTGAACCGCCCAGAAGCCCGACGATCGATCCGGAAAAGACAAGCATCAGGCTTTGTGATAGTGATAAAAAGCGGAACCTGACGAACTCGGCCAGAACTCCCAATGAAGAGCCTATATAGACAGGGAACAGTTTTATTACCACAAAAAGCAGCAGGAGGGAGAAGACGCCTCCCAGGACACCGAGAAACACACCTTCCAAAAGGAATGGGATCCGGATGAAGGCATTTGTAGAACCAACAAGTCTCAGGATCTCGATCTCATCCTTGCGGGCAATAACATTCAGCTTAATAACATTAGAAACGATAAAAAATGATGTAAATAATAAAATTCCTCCCAAGAAAAAGCCGACAGCCTGAGCAAGCCTGCTGAGTGACTTCATACGTTCAACCCAGTCTTTGTTGAACCGGATGTCTTCGATTCCTTTTTTAAGTCGCATTTTTTCTAAAAATATACTGGTTTGAGAGGAATCCAGGTGTTTCTCATTTAAAGTGGCTTCAATAGATGCCGGGAAGGGATTGATCTCCAGATTCTTCAAAATGTCCTGCATTTCAGGAAATTTATCTTTGAAGCGTTCCAGGGCTTGGTCCGTGCTGGTGAATTCGGATTTTGCAAAAAGACCGGATCGTATTATATCTTCTTCGATGGCTTTTATAGTCTGCGCAGGAACCCCCTTCTCCAGAAAAAAAACGATGACAAGATTCCTGGACATGGCCTGGGCCGTATGCTGGAGATTGTTCGATAGAGCAAGAAAGATCCCGACCGTCAGAAAAGACAGGCAGATGATCATTACGGAAAATAGGTTTCTGATCCTGTTCTGCCACAGATTATTTGCTGTGGATCGAATATAATATTTCAGTTTTTGAATGATCAGAGTTTTTCCTTTCTGAGCAATTTTCCTTTGAAAAGGAAAAAGATCTCATGTCCAAAATACCGGATGAGCTCCCTGTCATGAGTACAAATGATGACAGTCGTCCCTTGTTTATTGATCGTCTGGAACAGGTTCATGATATCATAAGCAAGTTTCAGGTCGAGATTTCCTGTGGGCTCATCCGCCAGGATAATCTTTGGATTGTTGATTACTGCCCGTGCA
>CBDVEQ010000042.1:0-15206 GCA_965373045.1 uncultured bacterium
CATATATCCTTTGTTCAGTTTCAATGATCTCAGTCAGAATCTCTTTTTTGGAGTGAGCGGAAAACCATGGTTCGTGATGAAAAGAATGATTGCCTGTCTCATGGCCGTAACGCGTGATCAGTTCCAAAACTTTCCGGTTTTTTTCAAGTGCGGCATCCTGCCCGACAATAAAAAAAGTGATCTTTAGCCCCAGGGTTTGAAGAATATCCAGAACTTCAGGAATAAGGTGATCCAGGTAAGAAGGGAATGTGTGCCATCCTTGATCGCCGTGAGTCTTCATATAGGACCACTGATTGTCCAGGTCAAGGGAAACTCCTGCCGGGGGAAGGTTCTGAGTCACAGCAATGTTCTTTTTCATGGTGAATATGTCTTTATTGGCTGAGGATCATTTATTTCTCCGGTAAAATTGATAAGCCCGTTCTGCAAGGCGCGAAGAAAAACCTTTGTATTCCGGGAGTTGTTTCACAGGGGAGGGATCAACCAAAAAACATCCTGTGGCACAGGTCCCCGCCAATTTCTGAACTTCCATGTAATTCACCTTCTCGAACGTCGTTCTGGCAAAGCGTTCATTGACAAAACAGATGAAAGACCGGACTTCATTGGCCACACCCTGCTGCATGGCTAGAAATCCCTGATGGACAAAATCGACAAACTCGCTGGAGGGCTTGAGCTTTCCTTTGCCGATTCCAGGGATGTGGAGGGGACTTCCGGCAAAATCCAGATCTGGGAAGATATGGCATCCATCATAGATTTGGTCCATCCAGGGCTTATTGCCGAAAAAATGCTCCGGATCTTCCTTGTATACTTTATGGGAGGCGCAAAATACCAGTATTTCCGCGGATTCCAGAGCGCTGTCCAGATCTTGAGAAAAATAAGGCGTCAGTCCGGACTGGAGGAGATTGGAATCATCAGGCTTGACAAAGGGATCATGCAGGGCCACCCGGCAGCCTCTGTCTTGAAGAATCCGTCCAAGGGCCAGTGTCGGCGAATTGCGGGCATCCTCGGAATCGGCGCGGTAAGCCACGCCCAACAAGGCGACCATTTTTCCGGCAAGCGGGCCGAAGCTCTTTTCCATACGGGAGATCGCTTCAACCGGGGATTCCTCATTGATAACACGTGCCTCCAGGAACAGGCTTTCCGGCGCGCCATTGTTGCTTTCGATCTGCCTCCAGAGCATCAGAATGCCGTCTTTAGGGAGGCAGTGTCCGCCCACTCCGATGGTCGGGATCAATAGGCCTCCGCTGGGCACTACGGACGGATCAGCCGAAGCATGGTCGCTCCAGGCGAGCCTGCTGTTCACCGCATTGCGGACCTGGTAAAAATCGATGTCCCGGTCATCACAATACCGGGCGATCTCTGCGGAATAGGCAATGCGCACATCCCGGTGGGCGTTCTCAAAAGTTTTAATGATCTCTGCTGTCAGGCTGTTGGTCAGGTGGAGCGTACCCCTGGTTACAACATGACTGTATACCGACCGGATCATCTGAGACGCGCGGGAATGAAGGCTGCCGATGATCTTGTCAGAACTCCGTATCCTCTCAACAAGACGTCCCGGCATGACCCGGTTCGGACTGTTCCCCAGGTAAATATCACGGCCGTCTTTGAGGCCGAAACTTTCAAAATGATCTTTGATCCATGTGGTCATTGTTGTGGGAGCCAGTGTGGATTCAAAAACAAGAAGAGGAATGCGTCCCGGAGGGTTTTTCGCGAGAACTTCCGCCAGAGATGTTACGGCATCCTTTAAGGGGCCGTAATCAGGGGCGTATCCCTTTTTATCTGTTTGGACGCAAATCAGGATTATATCCGCGTCATGCAGATCTTTGTAGTCATGGCTGGCTTTCAGTGTGCCCTTTTGGACGGCTCTGGAGATAATGGCTTCCAGGTCAGGTTCGATCCCTTGAATGGGTGATTTACCCGTATTGACGGCCTCGACCTTCCAGCCCGACGTAAGGGAAGCTGTTTGAATAAGAAGGACGTCAGCCGGCTGATATGTCCCCAGTCGAATGTCTGCCTCAGCCAATAGGGCTGCCATGGGAACCCCGACAATTCCGGATCCGATCACAGCGATTTTGTTGACGCTCCATGTGTGCTTTGTTTCTTGTTTCATTATGAATCGATAAACTGCCTGAACCAGAGTTCAATATTGAGGATGCCCCAGAGTTTACGGCCGAAATCTTCCTCTCTGTCGATCAATTTTTCCAAACGATCAGGATTGAAAATACCGCGGTTTCTGCATCTCGGTGAGATAAGAATATCTTTATAATAGGTCTGCATGCCGTTTCTGGCCCAAATGTTGAGCGGGACCGGGAATCCCATTTTATCTTTGCGCTGCAGGATCAGAGGGGGAAGAAGGTCCTTTACGGTTTTTTTCAGGATGTATTTCAGCTCAGCGCCTTTAAATTTCATGGGAGGAGGTATTTTGGTTATAAATTCCACTATGCGGTGATCAAGCATCGGGGCCCGTGATTCAAGTGAGTTCCCCATGGCCATGCGATCTTCGACGTGCAAAAGGGCCGGAAGGTTGGTGACCAGGTCATAGTGGACCATTTTATTGTAGTAAGATTGCGTCACGGGATTGTTAAAAACCGACTGGAACCGGGCAAAATGCCGGTCGTACTCAAAATGGGAATTAAAATCGCCGTCAAGGATACTTCTGTCGTCCCGCATCCGATTGATCAATCGAAAATATCTTTGATCCATGGGCTGAAAAATACCTTCTTCCCAAAAATATTTCAGCATGGGCACATAACGCTGCATCACGGGAAGATTGGGAAGGATGGATTTCAAAGAGACGATGTGTATGCCTTCGTCATTGGTTTCAAAAATGGCTCCCTTAAGGGCTTGTTCAAGGTAAGCGATCACATACCGTGTGTATCCTCCGAATATCTCATCTCCGCCCTGGCCTCCCAGGACGACTTTAACCTCCTGAGCGGCCAGCTTTGAGACCATGAATTGGGGAAAAAGGCCGGGTCCTCCCAGCGGCTCGTCCATGAGATGTATCAGTTTAGGAAGAAGTTCAATGAAATCGGATATTTCTGGATAGATCTCAAAAAGCTCAGCGCCGCAGGACCGGGCCACCTCGCGTGCGTACAAGGTTTCATCGTATTCCGGGCCGTTTTGGAAAGCGCCTGTGAATGCCTTTAAAGGGCCGGAGACCTTCCCGGCTGCCAGCATGGTGACAGTGCTTGAGTCCAATCCTCCGCTTAAGTATGTTCCCAGAGGAACATCGCTTCGCATCTGCAGTCGAACAGCATCATCCAGAAGTTCCATCAACGATTCTGTGAAATACTGCTCGGTATGGTGATTATCCGAGGTAAAATCAAGATTCCAGTAATTGACATGCTTCTGCGTGAATGACTCTATGTCTACCAGATGATAATGGCCGGGGCAGATCTTATGGATCCCCTTGAAAAATGTTTCCGTATTGAGAACATATTGAAAGATGAGGTACTCCTTTATGGAGTCATAATTGGGTTCCGCCGCAACAGCCGGATGGGCGAGGAGGGCCTTTATTTCGGAAGCATAGATTAAATGGCCGTCATTTTCAAAATAATAAAGAGGCTTGATCCCGAGGCGGTCTCTGGCGGCCATGATTCTCTTTTTTGCGCGGTCATAGATAAGAAAAGCGAACATGCCGTTAAAATGCCGGACGCAGTCCGGACCAAAATGCAGATAGGATCTGAGAAGGACCTCAGTGTCAGAGTTGGAAATAAAGGAATGCCCTGCTTTTTTCAGGGTTTCACGCAGCTCTATGTAATTGTAGATCTGCCCGTTAAAAACGAGGGTCACTGGGCCGATGGTCATAGGCTGCTGTCCGGATTCGAGATCGATAATGGCGAGCCTTTTGTGATAAAAACCGGCAGCGCCTTCGATCATATGGCCTTCTTCGTCTGGCCCCCTGTACCGGATTGTATCCGCCATCTCTGAAAGGAGGGAATAATCCACAGAGGATAAATCTTTATTGATGATCCCGACGATTCCACACATAGCTTAAGTTATCTCCATAGTTTTCCGGGCGGCCCATTCACATGCACGTTCATTGAACCATCCCAGGGAATACAGTTCAATACCCTGAACAGATGAATGAAAGGGTGATAATAAGGCTTGATATCTCATCTTAAGGGGTGAGCCCCTTATTACAAGAAAATATGCTATAATAACAACGCCTGAATGAGGCCCATGAAAAAACCATTTTTGATGATTCTATTGGTCGTATTTGCCGGGGTGAATTCTTTTCCCAAAGAGCGAACAGTGCAGTTCACGATTTATGGCGGCCTGAATTATCATTTTTCCCTCGGTTCCGAAGATGAGCACGTGATCGGAGAGAATGATTTTCCTGTGACGCCGGATCATAAACCGATAATGTTGGGAATAGCTTATTCCCGGTTTTTCCGTCATATCGGGGTTGAAATAGACTGGAGGTACACAGTGTCTTCTTCCGTGATCCTGGAGGATCCACTTGATGGAGATACCGTGGAAATCAGGTCCACTCCCCATTTAACACTGGTTCTCAATCTTCTGTACAAGCCTTTCTCCGGCCGGATCAGTCCCTATCTTCTTGCAGGAGGAGGCGCTGATATCCTGTTTGCCGAAGAAGCGGCCTATACAACCACGTACGGCTATAAGATCGTGATCCAGGCTCCGTCCAAAAAGGAGAGGGTGGATTGGGAAGCTCACGCTGGTTTTGGAATTCAGGCTTATTTGGCTGGAGCGCTAGGGATTCGGATGGAAGTTCGTTACGTTTGGATATTTGATAAGCCCCACACCGTCAAAAGCCTCCAGGCTGTGGGGGGGCTTTTGCTGGGATTTTAGTCCTTACCGGATACCTTTCCGGATCCCTTTTCCTGTGGAAGGGATCCCATCCATCTTGAGGGAAAAGGTCAGCCACTGATGAGGAGCGATAGAGACTGCAAGATGGCTGTTCTCATGAATGACTGCTTCTATGGGTGTTTCTATATGTGTTGTCCGGTGAGATTCCAGGATTGAATAGCCCAAAAACTTGAGCTCGAAGTCCACCGGGGAGAAAGACAGGTTCCAGAGCCTGATGATGATGTTGTTCTGCGTGGTATCCTCTGCCGGTTTGACCGCCCACAGCGCTATATCCGGATGGTCAATTTCTAAAAGCGAAAAGAAATCACGAGGATAGTATGTGCCTCCTGCCACCGCTCCTGTAACCAGCGGATTCTGATGTTCCAGCGCGAACCGTGCGGATTTTGACGCGACAAAGGCGCCATGGGTCTGAAGGGCAAATCTCTGCAGAAAGAAAGTGTCATTTCCCTGGTTTGGAATGCCCAACCCGTCGCCATCGACCTGCCCCCCTGCCAGTACGGATATCTGTGGAGTGAGGGTGTCCAGATGCTCAGTGGTGCTGTTTCCGGTCTGCATGAAATAACAATCCCTGTTGGACAGGGTGACGCCTATTGCGCCGCTGCTGATATCCGCGAAATGGTTCAAAGTCAGCCAGTCATATCTTGCATTGCGTGGGGAATAATGCCCTCCCTGCTGAACAAAATCAGCTTTAATGACAGCGCCGACCTCTTCATGCCATATTTCAGGCGCATCCAGGTTGAATCCGAATTTCCATGTGTGGATACCGGAAAAATTCTGATCGATCTCGTTGCGTATGTCGATCCGGCTGGAATCACGGAATAAAGTGATGTATGTGTTATGTGCCAGAGGGGCAGGGGAGACCGCTTTTAAAGTCGCACAAACCGGCCCCTGATCAATGATCGTCAGGCTGCCTGATCCCGGTCCGAGATCGTTCATATAATGTTGATTGATTTTTCGGACCATCTGGCGGTTGCCCCGGATCTTGTCAACAAGTCCTGTGATCGCTCCGTTATCGGCCAGGGTGATCTTGTAGAAACTGTTTTCAATGGTATTGCCGTCTGCTAAGGGCCCGCCGCTGAATACGGTTCCTGATCCAGGGATGATCTCAAAAACTTTATACCCGACAGAAGGAATGTCTTCAGCCAAGATCCGAATGTATTGTATTCCATTCCGCTCGACTAACTGAAAAGGAGATTCCTGGTTAGTGGAAAGGTCCATAACATGAACCTGGGATTGCCCGCTATAAGGGAAGTCGGCAAAATCCGTCCGGCTCCAGCTAAGGGGATTAAACACAAAAAAACGTGGAAGGCTGCCGTCCTTCCGAATCATTTGGCCCAGGGATTCAACTCCGTCTTGATAGAGCTGTTCGACGTAATCATCGAATTCAGCCGCCTTTCTCCTCTGCCATTGAGCACGTTCGTTGCGGCTTATGGGGCCGTCTGCTGTCCAGTCATGATCAAAGTAGAGCCCGAGGCTGAGCCAGGCCTGGTTCCGGGAAGACTCGCGGTTTCGCATGAACATTGGGTCCTGCAGGCTGACAAGAGATGCCAGGGCTTCCGCAGCCCGGAGTTTTTCAATCGCGCGTTTGACTCGGGCCGAAAGCTCCGCCATAGAGGCGATGAGAAGATCCCATTCGTTGCCATAGCTGCATGAAAGAGAAGGCAGACTGTTTCCGTGTTTATTTTCGAATTCTTCAAAAAAATCAATCTGGTTGGAAACGATCACTTTCCGGGCGGCCGTTGTTTTCTGTTGGGCGATCTGGATAAATTTGTCGGTTTTTTCAATGAGAGAATCTCCGCCGTACCCGAAGATCCCGATGGTGCTGTAGGGATGGCGGGAAATAAAATCAGGATTCGAATCCACGTAATCAATGGTTTCTGGAATATTATTGGCTTCTGCGTATCCGCCGAGGTCGTAATAATTTCGCAGCATGGAATTCCATTTCATGAGAAGCCGGCTGTTATCAGGGCCGACCCACCAGTACATATCGTGCTGGCGGTCCCATGCGTCGTATATCCGGGAAGCGCACCCGCAGATTCCTTTCCAGGAATATTGAGCGCCGGAACCGGCCCAGAGAGCTCCCAGTCCGAAGGGAATGGTCTGGTTTTCCTGTGCTGTAGCAAGGCGGAAGCGGAGATTGTAGCGCCGTTCCAACTGCCCGGAATAATACATACTCCGGAAGACCGCCTCAGCAGGCATGCCTCCATAGCACAGGTTTAGCAGATTCAAGGGAACGGTGATATGCCCGCTTCTGATCTTGTCGATCAGGCGAATAAACTCTGTTCTGGTTTTGTTGTTTTCATAGATCCAAATCCAAAAACTTCCGTCACAATTAAATCGGCTTTGATATGCCGGATCATTCTGGGATGTGGAATCGGCTAGATCGAGATAATAATCCAGCATATCCAGAAAGGCGTGCCTATAGGAATCTTCATTGGCAACCCACATATAATCAGTATGTGTGTCGTTGGCGATATAGATTTTTTTTGTTTGCTGGCAGTAGAGGTGAAATGTTAAGAGTACTAAAAACAGGATAAAAAGAACGGCTGACCGGATATTATATTTATTCATTATATTGAACCCTATTATTTTTATCATTTTATGCGAGAATGTGCAATTCGCAAATTGACTTCCATATTTTCTTCGGATATCTTTAATGAAAATTGCGAGAAAGTGATGGCAAAAAGAGTCCGGTTTCTGATTTTCTGTGTGATTGTCCTTGGCATAGTCCTTATTTTTTATGCAACACGCTCTTCTCATTTTACTGGGGACAGCCTGGATTATGCTGTTTCCATCCGAACAGGCCATGATCTGTTCCACCCTCACCACATCTTGTTCAATCCCGTTATACGGCTTATCCTTGTGTCTCTTTCCTCTTTTGGTCTTTCCGTGGATGCTGTCCAGGCTGCTCAAGCCCATAACATTTTATGGGCTGTTATAACCATTCTTGCGTTGTCTCTTTTTGTGAAACGGCTCTTCCGGTCTTTGTTTGCCGGCATGTCGGCAGGCCTTCTCTTCATGGTCTTGCTGGGGTTCTGGGAATACACCACTCAGGTAGAGGTCTATGTGCCGGCTATGGGATGCCTGGCTGTCATTTTGATGATAATAAGCCGAAGCTGGGACAGTCCCTTGACGTATTCGCAGAAGATAGGGATTGTTTTGTTTTTTGCCCTTTCTGTTTTATACCATCAATCCTGTATCCTGTTCTTTATTCCTCTGGGGTATTATCTTGTTATCCGGGAAAAGGAGAAAAAAGAGAAGAAGCGGTCTTTATTCCTTCTTTTTCTGTCACTTGTTCTGATTTCTGTGGTCTATATCATTGTATTTCTCAAGACAGCGGAAGATGTGTCCTTAACAGGTTTTATCAGTTATATATTTTCATACGCATTTAATCCCAGCCCGAACTGGGGTACCATGAAGAATGTCAACCTTCACGGCGTTGGTCTTCTTCTGCTGGCTCAGATCAGAGCCATGGTTTATATCCCTCAGCATCTCTATGTCCTGATGGCTTTTGTTTCCGCTGCTTTGATGGGATTCTTATGCGTATGGAATGCTGTCATGATCTTCAGGCGGGAAATATTTGAGAAGATAAGAAGCTTTTTATTTGTTTTTATTGCGATAAACTTTCTGTTTAATCTCTGGTGGTCACCCTGGGAAAAGGAATTGCTCATTATCAATCTTCTCCCGGTCGCGGCTCTATTTTTTGTGACCCTCCACGACTTGTCCGCGAAACTCAGGAGCTCAAGAAACAGGTTTTTTTATATGGTTCTTCCTTTTGCATGTCTCATATTTACGCTTGGGTATGTCAATTTCAGGCATTCTATTCTTCCCTCCTGCCGGTCCAGAGGAAAAGACTTTGCCGAAGCGGCCCGGTTGAATCCCCATATTCCCCGGGACGGTTCTTTTTTAACCTATCGGGGTGTTCAGCAGAATCTTAGATATTATTTTAACAATGAGGCCGGATGGGAGACAGAGATCATTCTTCTCTGTTTTTACAGGCATATCCAAATGCTTGAGGAATACAAGGACATCGTTCATAGGCCGCGGCTGGTTATGCTTGATCTGATTTCTCCGGAGAATGAGATCGCGAAAATATTCAGCGGTTATCTGGCTCCTAAAGAATGGTTCCGTTTTATGGAATGGCTGTTCAATTTTGAGTACGACGAAAGGGGCCGAATGACATCCTGTCACCAATATGAAGTGTCCCTCCAAAGGCCAACGTATCTTTTATTGTCACCTGAAAAAAAACAAGTGAATGGACTCCGGGAATTTTTCCTTCTGTTGGATCAGTCTCTAAGGGATCAGAACACCGGGGATGCTGAACCTTTCTTCCCGTGGTACAAATCTCATTCCCGCATAAGCCCCCCACCACCACCCCCACCAACCTCCAAAAATTCTTATCTCTTTTCACTCGAACCCTTGACCCCTTGAATCCTTGAACCCTTTCTTCCTATCTTTTCTCGCTCTTCTTTCTTTATCCTTTGCCCTCTTCTCTTATTCTTGCTTTCACCGTTTCGCGCATTTCTCGCTTTTCTCGCGGCCTTGGCCTTTGGCCCTTGGCCTTTGGCCTTTGGCCTGATATCATGTTGATATGATAAGGGTGATTGCAGGCCTATATAAAGGAAAGAGATTACGCCGTGTCCCCAGCCTTTCTGTTCGCCCCATACCCCACAAACTCAAGGAGTCCCTGTTCAGCATCATTCAGAAAGATCTCCCGGGCTGCCTGTTTCTCGACGGATTTGCCGGCACCGGATCCGTAGGGATCGAAGCCCTAAGTAGGGGAGCCGAAGCTGCAATTTTTATCGAAGATTCGTATGAAGCAGTAAAGACCATCCGGGAAAACCTCAAAAGATGCGAGGCAGAGGAGCAGGCGCGTGTCATATACAAGGAGTTCAACCGTGCTGTCATCCAGTTAGCCAAAGAGAATGCTAAATTTGATCTGATCTTCCTGGACCCGCCTTACAAACTACTGGATGAACGTGACCCTCTCAAGGTAATTGCAAAACGGGACATTCTTAAAAAAGGAGGCAGGGTCATCCTTCGCCATTTTTACAAGACAAAATTTCAAACAAAGTATTTTGATCTAAACCGCCAGGTCTACCTCGGCGATGATGTTATTCTGTTCTACGAATAAAACCATTATTCCCGTGCAAACGGGAATCCAGTATATTTTTTTCCTCTGATACGTTCCCGGTCCTCCGGGAATCCCGCCTATTTTCGACTTAAATAGACTATTCTTATAACTTTTTCCCACTCCCCTTCCACTCCTTCTTCAAGGAGAATGTTGGATATCTCTGTCTCTGTTCTCTTTCTTAGGTTTGGTTTTAAAGGACTTAAATAGCGCTCGAAGCCTGACCTTTTCTCTATCAGTCAGCTTGAGAATGTCTATTTTCTTTTCCAGTCTTTCAATCCATTGAGAAACTCTTATCTGTGTTAATTTTCTTTTCACCCGATTGAAGGAACTGAGGATTAAATAGGCGCCGGTTTCATCGATAATATTTTCTTCAACCGGAGTTTTATTTGATATCGTGATGATCTTTTCAAAATATTCTTCACACTTTTTAAATTCTCTTTCACTGTATAACATTTTGCCAAGAAGAGAGAGTCCTTCTATCTCGCGGGGATTATACACCAAAAGCTTTTCGAGTGTTTTTTTAGCGGTTTTTATCTTATTTTGTTCCATATAAACATAATAAAGATCATAGTAGAGAGATGGATTGCGAGGAGTCTTCTTGATGTCTTGCTCCAGCTTATTTGCCGCCTGCCTACTGCTAACTGTTTGTTGTTGCCTGCTTCCCGCCTCCTTCTTCTTAAATTTTAATCTTACCAAAAGATTCTCAATCTCAGCCGACATCTCAGATTTAAGATCTAGAGAGGCGAACCCGTCTTCTCCGGAGAGTTCCAGGGCAAATCTCAGTTTATTCTCACTCTCCTGGAGATTTTTAAGATGAAAATAGCAGACTGACGAATAGAGGAAGGCTTTGGTCCGAAGTTCTTTCTCTTGTGTAAATCCAAAAGCTGCAACTTCAAACTTTTTTAAGGCATCCCTGTAATTCCCTGAAGCATAGAGACTTTTCCCCCGATCAAAGGACCTCATATAAAAAGAATCCACTTCCTGCCTGACCGACCCGAAAAAATGGCTTGAAACAGAACAACAAAATATTATTGCAAAACATGCTGTCAGGTTCAGAATCCTAGAATAATCCGATTTTCCTCTGCATCCTGCTATCAGCCTGCTTTCTTCTTGCTTCCTGCTTACTGTTTGCTTCTCTTTTTTAATGCTTCTTTTTCTATTATCCGTCATATTTCAAATATCTATCCTTCCGAATATATTTAAACGGTGATTTATTTGCTACTGTTTTTATTATTTATACTTTTATCCATTGATATTGTCAAAACATTCCCTTGCCCTCTTTGACCTTTTTTTGTTGGAAGAAATCGGTGCCTATCCCCTTGTGGTTAGAGGGGGATTGTATTAAAATAAAACATAGAGTGGGGATAGGGTAGGGAGGAAGCCTGGATTTCTGTTTACATAGGAATAACGGGATGACAGGAATGACGTGATGCGAAGATGAAAAATAAAATCAATATTCGGATCGGGATAATCTTCATTTTCCTGGCATTGGTTAGTCCCATTTTCAGCCAGACATACCGTTCGTTCCGGAGCGAAATACAGGATATCATTGAAAACAAGACACGGTTTAAGATCGGCCCATTCCGGTTGTACCCGCAGATCCGGTTGAGAAACATCGGTTATGACGGCAATGTCTTCCGTCAACACGAAGATTATGACCCTGTTTCCGACTATACTGCCACTATATCACCGGTTCTCCAGGTCCATACGTTGTTCAGCAACTGGTTGATCCTTTCCCTGGAGGAAAACCCGGAATATATCCATTATTTTAAAGTCAAGAGAGAAAGGGCATTAAACAACAGCATAACTCAGGGCATCAAGATCCTTCTCATGAAACGCTTTGTGCTCTCAGGACGGTATTTGTACCAAAACCGGACAAGACGGGCATCGAGTGAGTTTGATGTCCGGGTGGACGAACTGACAAAAGGATATAAAGGCCGTATTTTTTATGAAACAGCACGGCGGACTATGATCGGATTATCAGGCTCTATCCGGAAAACATCTTATGAGGATATCACTCTTCCCGAAGAGGAGATCTATCTTTCCAGACTGTTGAACCGGGAGGAGCGGTCAGGTTCTATGGAATTTTATTACAGATTATTTTCCAGAAGCACATTTTTTATCACTGCGGGATATACAGAATACAGGTTTGATGATATAGAGACCCAATGGCGGAATTCCCATTCCTATAAGGTCTCCACAGGATTGAGGTTCCCCTTATTAGGCCGTATGCGGGGAACAGTATCTGTGGGATACAAACAGCTTGTCCCGCAGACAAAAGATTTAAAAGGTTTTTCCGGATTTGTGGGGAGTTCCAGCCTGGATTTACGGGCGGGGCGTTTCGCTTTTCGTTTGGGATACAGCAGGAACAGTCATTTCTCATACTCGACAAGCAACATTTATTTTTTAGAGGACCGGTATAGTCCGGGCGTATCATTCTATTTGGCCCGGTTTCTGAAGATCGATTATAACTTCAGTTACGGAGAAAACCGTTATCCGGAACCTGAGATTCTTCGTTTTCCGGACGGCCGCGTTGAGGAAGTGAAGAGAAGAGATATCCATAAATCTCATTCGGTCGGTTTTGCTGTGAGAGTCATGGGGAGGATGGGGATTGGTATTTCCCTGACCTTCTGGGAAGTGGCCTCGAATTTTTATTTAAGGGGGAATAGGGAGCAGATGTTTGTGGGATTTTATCTTACTCAAGATTTCTAATTTATAAAAGGTGAAAGGCCAAAGGCCAAGGTAAGAAATGGGAGAAGAGCTCAAAGCAGCTAAGCTAAAAGCCAAAAGCTATTTTATTTATGTATAGCAGGAAAAGTTAGGAGAGAAGATTATGAGAAGAAAACAACTGATTGTTTTTATGATATTGATTTTGGGGTTTGGTCATGCCTTTGTTTCACAAAGTGTTCAAGGTAGCGACAACAAACCAAATGAACACAATAGACTGGATCCCCGCATTCGCGAGGATGACGGCTATATAAACGCTCAAAGTGTTCGAAATAACGACAACCAGGTTGGCACTCACAGTGTTCGAAGTAACGACAACCGGGTTGGCATTCAGAGTGTGGGGGGAAGTGATTATAGGATTGGCGCCCAGGATGAGCTGGAGATCAGCGCTGTAGGTGTGAAGGAACTTAACAAGGTTAAAGTGCGTGTATCCGAAGACGGGCGTATCTCTCTTCCTCTGGTTGGAGAAGTCGAAGTTGTGGGTTTGACCCGATCTGCGGTTGAGCAAAAGATCGCGCGACTTCTTGAGGAGAAATACGTACAGAATGCGCAGGTCACTATTTTCATAACGGAGTTCGCCAGTAAAAAAGTTTCGGTATTGGGAGCTGTGACACACCCGGGATCCTTTCCTATTCTGGGGAGAATGAGGCTCATGCATATCATATCTGCAGCCGGCGGGCTTACTGCTTCAGCCGGTAAGGAGATCATCATCATCAGGGAACTGGAGGATGGATCAAGCATCTCGCTCAAGATTTCCATCAATGACCTCTTTATTTCCGGGGATACCAGCTTGAATGTCCCGATTCAGCCGGGCGATGTGGTCAATATTCCTGTGGATAAAATCGTTCTTATCTATATCTTAGGCCAGGTATCTAGGCCCAGTGCCCTGCAGGTGAAAAGATCGAACATTCCTACTCTTCTGCAGGCTATTGCAATGGCGGGGGGATTCTCGGACAGGGCACAGAAGTCAGGTGTTATCATTAAATGGATAGATAAGGAAGGAAAAGAACACCAGAAAAAAGTCAATGTCAAAAATATCCTCAAAGGAAAGATAAAAGACATACAGTTGAAGGAGAATGATACTGTCTATGTGCCGGAGACAATCTTTTGAAGTATATAGAAGTCCATAGTAGGCAGACTGGGATCGGACCCAGATAAGTGATTGATATCAAAAAAATGGGTCCTTCCCACAGCTAATTTAATTATTATCAACTAATTATGAAGGTCCAGCCCCGTTAACTTCCATTTATCCATTAACCCTTCATTAACTGAACTGATAGACTTCATGAGACTTTGGCGTTATAATTTTGATGTGAGAAATTTATTGGGGACGGTTCTGTTTTTATTCTTTTCAGTCTATCTTGCAGGTGATGTCCAATATTCCCTTAAAGAGGCGCAAAAGGTCTTTCAGATCATAGAAGATATCCAGATCGCGCAGATGAACGGCAGGATGATAACGGAAAGGATCGTATTAAGTGAGTCAGAACTGAATTCCTACATCGCCTACAGGATCGAAACCGAAAAAGAAGAGGTGATGAAGGAACTAAGCCTGAAACTTTTTGAAGGGAACCGCATTGAGGGCAAGATCCTAATAGATCTGCGGGGACAAAATCTCCCAAAATTTCTTCGACCGGAGATGAATCTGTTTTTTGCCGCAAAGCTGAAGATCCAGAACGATAAAGTCCGCCTTGTCGATCGGGAGATGTTTTTAGAAGGACAGTGGATCCATCCGATGGTCATAGATGTTATTATTGAAATTGCATCGAGAATTCAGAATGAAGAGCCGTCCAGCCTGGGTGACTGGTATGACCTCCCTTACGGGATAAAAAATATTAAAACCCAACAAGGCAAGGCGGTGTTTTTTTTTAATAAAAATGTTCTCTATTAAAGATATTAAACGAACTCAGAAGCCCTTTTTCTTTAAAGAAGAGGACCTTTTTTCTGATCTGGCTGGTGAAAAAGGGTCCTCTCTCTTCCTTGGGAAATACACCCTGAACGAAGTGAAGGCTGTGCTGAAAAAAAGAGGTTTTTACAAGGAGGCCCAAAAAATTGGGCTTTGGCCTCTTGTGATTGAAATTGTTCCTACAGAAAGCCCTCCTCTGCAGCGATTCCAGATGTTTTACAAGAAGAAGGCGCCTTCCAACATGAGAGTTGATATGAAGATCAAAGAAGGGATTTTTTTTCCAAAGGATCAAACTTTTTTGCCAGATCTAGGTAAGGGATTCCGGTTTCTTGTAATGGAATGGCTTACCATGCAGAATCCTCTCAAATCTTTTTCTACGGAGAAGAAGCCTCTTCCGGGACAGAATCATCCTGGGCTGGGATATGGCCGTGAAGTTCTGGACCTTTTTTTCTATGTAGCGCGAGTAAACAGGAATGACGGAATCCTAGCATTCCCTGCTTACTTCCACAATGCCATCCTGTTTTCACTTCTTTTTCGGTTTTTTAATCCTGAAAAAGAGGCTGAAATACTTGCTGCACAAAAAGCCTTTTCTAATGTCCCTTTTGTTGAAAT
>CBDVEQ010000043.1:0-15149 GCA_965373045.1 uncultured bacterium
AGAACTGGATTCCCGTTTGCACGGGAATGATGGAACACGACGAAGCCACTGCGGTGAGATCGGCTCGCCCGAAGGGTAAAAAGTGTCGATACATAAGAATAGATCTTCAAATGATCGTATTGTTGTTTAAACGTATCGACAATTTTTATCAATAAAGCAGGCTAAATATGATATAAATATTAATAATTATATTTTTAAATTTTAAAGGAGCATAAAATGTTATCCAACCGCAGGGAGTTTTTAAAAAGTTTGGGTTTAGGTATTGGAAGTCTGGGAGTCTTCGGTCTCTCTGCAAAGGATGCCCAGGCGGAGATCCAAAAAAAAATCGAGCAGGTAAAACACAAAACAGCAGCAGAGATCGCTTGGGATGAAGACTTCTGGTTTTATGTTCAACAAGCTTTCAACATCGATAGAAGTGTTATCAACCTGAATAATGGAGGTGTTCATCCGGCCCCGAAGATCGTGATTGATGCGGTACACCGGTATCTGGATTTTTCAAATGGTTCACCTGTTTACAATTCCTGGCGGATCCTCAGACCAAGAAAGGAGCTTATCCGAAAAAAACTGGCCTCAACGTTCGGATGTTCTCCAGAAGAGATCGCCATGGTCAGAAATGTGACCGAGGCCCTTCAGATCGTTCTGCTTGGAATTGACCTGAAAGCCGGAGACGAGGTTTTAACTACGACACATGATTATCCGTCAATGAAAAACGCCCTTTATCAGAGGAATAAAAGGGAAGGAATTGTTGTAAAGACTTTTCCCTTTGAGTATCCGCCGAAAAGTATGAAAGATCTGGTCGATCAGTTTGAAAAAAATATAACATCGCGAACAAAAATGATCCTTGTTTGCCATGTTACTAATCTGACAGGACAGATTTTTCCAATAAGGGATTTATGCCGGATGGCCAGGAAAAAAGGGATTGAAGTTGTTATAGACGGAGCCCATGCGTTCGGTCATTTCACTTTTAAACAGAAAGACCTGGATTGTGATATTTATGGCGCCAATCTTCATAAATGGATGATGGCGCCTATCGGGACAGGATTTTTATATGTTAAAAAAGAGAAAATTCGGAATATATGGCCGCTGTTTCCAGCGGCTGAACCCCAGGGCGATGACATCCGCAAATTTGAGCATATCGGGACGCATCCGGAATATCTGAAACTTGCTATCGGCGATGCACTGGCATTTCACCATGGAATCGGTCCGAAGCGCAAAGAAGAACGTCTGCGCTACCTGCGGGATTACTGGGCAAAAAAAATTGAAACCCTTCCCGGAGTCAAATTATTGACTTCATATTCCCCGGAAATGTCATGCGGAATTGGAACTTTTACCGTTAAAAACATGGATATGGGAAAATTAACTGCCGCTCTTTTTCAGCAGTATAAGATCATAGTGACCGGGGTCGGTGTTCCTGCTCCAAAAATTGGCGGAAAAACAGTGAACGGTATCCGGGTCACGCCAAGTATTTATACAACAAAACGAGAGCTGGATATTTTTATTGAAGCTATTACAGGATATGTGAAAAACGGACTACCTGGTATTGCCGAATAATGTATATTCACTTGAATTTCCATGTAAATTGACATACATTTAATGTCTGTATACGAATTTGAACTGAAATGAAAACGAGTAAACGATTGGCTCTAATACTTCTCGCAGGGATTATTCTGTGTCCCCGGATGCATACCGAAATCATCTACCCATGGAAGAATACATATATAGGAGCTCTTGAAGACAAGGCATGGGCCGGTCTCGTACTTGTTCCTGACAATAAGAACGTTTTTGCCTTCCGTCTGAGAGTTATAAAGGGGAAAGAAACAGCAGATGGACTTGACCTGCTCTATCTTGTGTCTGAGGTCGGGCCACATTCTCCTGATGGGAAATATGCCAGAGTAAAATTTGATCTGAGCCTGCCTTTCGGAAAAGGAAATGAGACTCCTATCCTGAAGAAACCTGCATCCAAAAAAGATGTTATGACCCTTGAATGGTCACGACAGGATGAGAACACTGTGGTAGGGAAGATCTCTTATCCCAAATACATAGAAATCGCTTTGCATCATTATTTTCCATGGAATTATCACGGCGCCTACAGGTCTTTAAAGGGCAGATATGTCCTGGGAACCGGTTCCTCAGGCAGTCCTCTTCAATATCTATTTTGGAGCAGCCAGGAAGCACAAACATCAGAGACCCTGGAAAATGGAGATCATGTCCAGACATTTGTACATACGAAGGAAGTTTATTTTGTAGTGAGGCTGGGTGAAGATCTGAATATCATGAAAAATAACATCTACCGCTACAAAAACGAAAAGACCATTGATTCGTTCCTGAAGGAAGAATCACAGAGATACCAGCAGGCCAGAGTAAAGATCAAGGGTTACAACGAGGGCATTTGCAGCGCAATTACAAATAACCTTTTTTGGATGACTTTGTATCAGCCAGGGCGTCATCGCCTGTATACCCCGGCGAGCCGGAAAAGGATTTTTCTTCAACCGGACGGCATCAAGGATCACTGGACGATCTTTGAGTGGGATTCCTTTTTTAATGCGCTTGAGGTTTCAATCGAAAGTTCAAAGCATGCCTTTGATATCCTAAGATCCGTCCTCCAGACACAATATGCCAATGGAAATATACCAAATTGGCGAAGTCGTTATAACGGTACTCCGGATCGTTCACAACCACCAGTAGGGGCGTATGTTGTATTAAAGATTTTTCAGAGAACAGCGGATTTGGATTTTCTTACTTTTGCTTATCCCTATCTGACAAAATGGCATGCCTTCTGGAAAGCCAGAACATTATCTGGAAGTTTTCGCAGGGATGGAAATGGGGATGGCCTTCTTGAGTGGGGTAGTGACAGAATTCTTGTCAACAGAAGGAAATACCCGGAATGGGAGGTCGATTCAACCGGCAAACAAAGGGCTATGTGGGAATCCGGACAGGACGATCTGCCGAACTGGGATGAGGCTGGGTTTAATGATTCATCAGGCACTATGACAATGAACTGTATCGATCTGAACTCTCTTTATGCATTAGATGCTTATTGTCTATCCCAGATCGCAAGTATTCTGCAGAAACGAAGGGACCACAGGCGCTATTCCGACGAATATGAATCTATGAAAAAGTTAATAAATGACGTTCTCTGGGACAACAGGGAAGGTTTTTACTTTGACCGTCATTGGAACGGGACTTTTTCGAAACGAAAAGCATCCTCGAATTTTTTCCCTTTGATAGCAATGATCCCAAACAGAAGGCAGGCACTGCGCATGCTTCGCCATATGATCAATGAGAAATATTTCTGGGGTGAATATGTCATTCCGACCATTTCTCGCAGTGATCCGAAATTCAAAGAACAGCAGTACTGGAGAGGCACGATCTGGCCGCCGACAAATTATCTTGTGTACCATGGGTTGAAGGCTTATGAGTTTGATGCGGCTGCTTCGGAATTTGCAAAGCGGAGTGTTTCTCTTTTTATGAAAAGTTGGGAAAATTTTCAACTTTGTCCTGAAAACTTTGATTCCCGGACAGGTGAAGCGGGAGGACAAAGACATCAGAGCTGGGGACCGTTGTTTGCACTCATAGCCCTGGAAGAGTATATGGATATTACACCTTGGGAAGGATTTCGTTTTGGTGTTATGAATCCCAAGAAAAAAGGGACTCTGTCACGCATGTCTATTCAGGGACGGCACTACGAGCTGAAAATATCTTCCAAAGGGATCAAACTCAAAGAAGAAGGAAAAGAGATAATCAGGACAAATGGAGGAGCAATTTTTCGACGTTTCCTGTATTCGGAACCCGAAGTCTCCTTTGATATATCGACGTTTGAGAAAAGGAAAATCACCATACGGTTTTTGAACAAGGGAAAATATGAACTCATGGTCAACGACCAGACGATCGAGATTTTTTCAGCCAAATCCAAGAAAATCAAAATCCCTAAAGGGAAAACTAAAATACTTATTCTTCTGCTGAAAAAGGAAGAATGACCTGGAATTAGTTCAGAGTAAAGCCTGTTTTTTTTGCAGTATAAAATAATAAAGACTGACAGGTACCCCTAGAGCGGCGATTAGAAGAAAAGGTGTATTAATACCGAAATAATCTGATAAAAAACCTGAAATGAGTCCGAAAATCGAGCCGGAAAGCATTTGTATGTTTGCAGCCAGGCTGAATGCAATGGTTTTGTTTTTCTCAGATACCGAATCCCCGACAAAAGCCTGCAAAGCTGGATAATTCAAAAATAGAAAAGTACCGAAGAAAAATAAACTGAGCAATGCTATTAAACTGCTTTGGGACAATCCAAGCAGTACCAGGCATATAGTCGAGCCAGTAAATCCGGCAACGCAAATATTCCATCGACCGAATTTTTTATTCAACAATCCATACAGATAGGTCATAATGGTCCCAAGAAAGATCCAAATCGCCATATAGAAACCGGTTTTTCCCAGGGAAATATTAAATCTGTGGTTGAGGAGAGAAGGCGCAAAATAAATTGCAGTGCCCCAGCAGGCTCCTCCGAATATAAAACCTGGAATAAATACTTTGATCTGTTTTATTGTCTGGGTCCAGGAAGAAAAGGTTGTTGATTTTCCAGGATATGTTTTTCTTGTGGTAGTGTTCTTCATAATAGTAAAAGCCAGTACTCCAAACACAAAACATACCAATGCCCAGAGAACCATAGGCATTTTCCACGAATATCTTTGAGATAGATAACCGACAGATATAAAAGCCAGGAACACGCCGAGATTTCCGGAACCGCTCTGGATACCCATAGCAAAATCCAATCCCTTGTCAGCATGAGATCTGGAGATCCACGAAATACCGAGAGGATGATAGAAACTGACGAAAAACCTCATTACGAGATAAATTCCGAGAAACATAAGAAAGCTTGATGTTGAAGTGAGAAGAACAAGGCTTGCGCTTATGCCGATGAGGCTGAAAAGCAGCATATGCTTGTATTCATATTTATATTCCAGATGGGTAATGAGGATATGAAAGAGAAATGTAACAAAAAGCCCAAGGTTAGACAGTATGCCAATATGGGAGTATTTTGTGATAATAAAATGTTGGCTGTAAAGGAGAGGAAAGATCATCGCCACTGCGACTGTGGATGCATCGTTAAGAAAATGGATTATGGAATTGGAGAGGAGGATGGTCTTTTTCATTCGTAAAGAAGACCATATATACTAAAAAATTAAAGGACTGTCAATTTTTAGACATCAAACAAGGGAAATTCTTTGTGGATTATGAGTATTCTTCGAGGATATAGGAACTGATGCCGTCTTTTTGAAGTCTTAAACGGATTTTTTCTGCATCTCTTTGAGATCGAGTATTGATGCGAACGCGATAATACCAGTTTTCAGGTGTTTTGTAACATGTGATACTGACATTGTCGTAGTTTTTTTCAAGTTTGCGTTTAAGATAAGTGGCATTTTTTATCATGATAAAAGATGAGATCTGAACGACATACTTTCGTGAGCTTTCTTTAGGAGATAGATGTTCGAGGATTTCAAGCCGGACAGGGACAACACCGGTCTCGATCATATCAAGTGCTTTTGCACCTGAATAGGACATATCGATAATACGGCCTTTGACGAATGGACCCCTGTCATTGATCCGGACCACAACGCTTTTTTTATTATTGAGGTTCGTGACCTTAACGTGTGTGTTGAATAGCAGGTAGTTATGAGCAGCCGTCAAAGCATACATATCATAGATTTCTTTGTTTGATGTTAATTTTCCATGAAAGTCTTCCCCGTACCAGGATGCAAGACCAGTCTGAATCGCACTTCCGGGACTCGTCATGATCCTGGCACAGGAAGACAATACAAGGAGGGAAAATAATAGGAGGAGATATATGCGAAAAGTCTGTGTTGTTTTCATTGTTGATACAGATGATGCTGGAAAACAAAGGAGCCTGCAATCGCCTGTTAAGGTGAATCGCAGGGTGAATTCAAAATCAAAATATCATCTTTGAAGATGATATTGGGTTCATTCATGGATGAAAAAAGAAAGTTTAATTATTTCAGAAATCTTGGAAGATCCTTTTTCAGAAGATCAAATGCTTCCTGGGGGCTTGAAACAAATTTGAACAGCTTAACATCTTCAGATGCGATGGATCCGTATTTTACCAAATGATCAAAATCAACGGTCTTTCTCCAGAAATCTTCCCCGTAGAGGAGGATATCTACTTTATTTCTGTGGATCTTGTCTGTCTGCACCAATGTCAGCATTTCAAAAATCTCATCCATAGTTCCAAATCCACCCGGGAATGCAATCACAGCTCTGGCACGGTTGATAAGAAAAAATTTTCTCATGAAAAAATAGTGAAACGTAAAATTGAGTTCGGGCGATATAAAAGAATTCGGATATTGTTCAAAAGGGAGCGAGATATTCATTCCTATTGTCAGCCCTCCCGCTCTTTGTGCGCCTCGGTTGGCTGCTTCCATTATTCCTGGACCGCCCCCAGTACAAATAACAAAATTTTTTCCATTAGGTTTCAATCGTATTGCCCAGTGAGCGATCTTATAGGCTAATTCCTCTGCCTCCCAGTAATAACGTGATAGAAGGGATTCATTGTCGTCCAAATCGGTTCGTGAAGAACCAAGAAACAGAACGGTGTTGTTGATGCGGTAATGATCCAATCTGGAAGTAGGTTCAAGATATTCACTCAATATCCGAATTGTCCTGGCCTTATCGGAATGGAGAAAATCTTTGTTCTGATATGCTTTTTTTGGGTTCTTGTTGTTTTGGCTCATCTGTTTTCTTATTTACCTCGCAAAATGGATTATACGGTCTGTCCTCAATATCTGTCAAATAAGATTCTTCTTCCGATTATTTGATGCAAACGGTTATGATTTTGACTTGCGGTAAAGCCTATGCTATCTATAGGGCTCAGTACGTTACTATTTCTGGAGTGGAAATGAAAACTGTGAAAAAAGGACTTATATCCATGGTTTATCCGGGAAGAATGATAATTCTGGGCAGGGATGTTACGGGAACGAAAAACATTGTCCTTTATGTAATTACAGGAAGATCGCCTTCAAGCCAGGCCAGAGAAATTGTTTGGGAAAAAGATTCTTTTTGGGTAAAGCCTACAGATAAGGATATTATAAAGACCGGTAATATCGATCTTCTTGTTTATCCATCGCTTTTTGCCATTCATCAGGGTGTTGCTGTTAGTAATGGAAAACAGACTGTCGATATCCTGGCCAGCCTCAGCCACAGCCGGAGCGCCTCTGAGATCCTGGCTTTTTCACTTCAGAAATGGGAGTACGAACCGGATGGCCCCACTTTTACACCTAGAATAAGTGGATGCCTGCTTTCTTCGGAAAGTGCTGCGCTCAGTCTTATCAAGAGATCCGAGAACGGTTCATCGATACGAAACATTTATGAATTTCCATTGATCAAAGGCAAAGGATGTTTTATATCCACATATGCCGGAGAAAACATTAATCCGCTTTCTCCTTTTAAAGGAGAGCCAGTTGAAGTGGATATTAAAGAAACATCGCCTCAAAAAATTGCAGAGAGCCTGTATGACAGACTTGCCCCGGACGATCCAAATAAAGATTTCCGGGTTTCAGTGGCATGCCTGTTTGTTAACAGGAAGAATACGGATAAATTTGAATATTACATCATAAACAGAAAGGACAGGATCTGAACATGGAAAAACTAGATAAAAAAACCCGTTCTCAATATCGCACAAAGATCGAAGAGAATTTTCCTGAGCAATTAAGCGTCGGAGCTATATCTTTCACAAAAAAACAGTCAATGCGCTACGGAGAGAATCCAGGATATCCTGCTGCATTTTATGCAGAAGATGGTGCATTAGGCCCTAATATGGCAACTTTTGATCTCTTGCAGGAAGGATCCAAAGGTCTGGGTTATATAAATGTAGGAGATATGGACCTTGGACAAAGGCTTGCAAGAAAATTAACTTCAATTTATACCGGCCAAAAAATATCAGTCTTAATAAAACACGAAATGCCCAGCGGAGTTGCAAAAGGGGAAGATCCAACAGATGTTTTTTATGCTGCCTGGAAAAGTGATCCTCTTTCCAATTTTGGAAGCGTTGATGTGTTCAATTATAAAGTGGAAAAACGGCTGGCTGAAGTCATAGTAGAGAAGGGAAGAAACATAGAAGTAGTTTATGCACCGGATTTCAGTTATGAGGCTCTTGAGATATTAGCCACAAGAAAGCCCTTGCGTGTTGTCAAAATGGGGAAGGAGCTTGATCGACCCTCATTGGATATACCCTGGGAGTTCAAGCGTGTTGCCGGCGGTCTACTTGTTCAAAAAAGATTTGATTCACGCATCAATTCACCGGATGATATCGATGTTGTGTCAAAAAAACAACCTTCCAGCGAAGAAATAGAGGCTGCAATATTTACATGGACTGTGGCATGTTATACACGGTCAAATGCGGTTATTATAGGAAAAAAGGATAAAATTCACGGAATTGGATCAGGACAAAGAAGCAGGATAGATGCTGCTGAAGATGCCATTAAGTTTTCTTTACGAGGTTATGGTTCTGAAGGATGTGTTCTTGCATCGGATGCTTTCATGCCGTTTTCCGATGTTGTTGAAATTGCTTCAAAAAACGGAATCACAGCCATTATATATCCTTTAGGATCGGTAAGGGATCTCGAGATCATTGAAAAAGCCGATGATCTTGGGATAGCAATGATAGCAACAAAAAAACCAGGCGAAACAGACAGCGAGAGAAGCTTCTTGCATCGTTAGCTCCGTTTGTATCGTTTACCCGTTTATCTAGTTTGTAAGGGTATTTAAAATTAAACTTGACAATACAATACTCATATTATATATTATAAGAGCACTAAATTGAAATTAGGGCAATTTTTATTTAAGCGGAGGAACTATAATGGCAAAAATAATCGGAATAGACCTGGGTACAACCAATTCTGCTGTTGCTGTAACAGAAGGCGAAAAACCTATCATTATTCCAAATGAAGAAGGAGGAAGGACAACTCCTTCAGTAGTGGCGATCAATGAAAAAGGGGAAAGACTTGTCGGACAAGTCGCGAAACGGCAGAGGATCACAAACCCAGAAAATACAGTATATTCTATTAAACGTTTTATGGGACGTCGTTTTAAGGAAGTGACAGAAGAGATAAAACAGGTTCCGTTTAAAGTAAAAGCGGATCCCAATGGAGATGTCCGTATCGAAGCTCTTGGCAAGAAGTATGCTCCACCAGAGATCTCAGCAATAATTTTACAAAAACTTAAAAAATCGGCTGAAGATTACCTGGGTGAAAAAGTGGAAAAAGCCGTTATCACGGTACCGGCTTATTTTAACGACAGTCAGAGAAAAGCAACCAAAGATGCCGGCACTATCGCTGGACTAGAAGTCGTTCGAATCATCAACGAGCCCACGGCTGCAGCTCTCGCCTATGGTCTGGATAAAAAAACAGACCAGACTATAGCAGTTTATGACTTCGGAGGTGGAACGTTTGACATTTCTATACTTGAGGTAGGTGAGGGTGTTGTTGAAGTCAAATCCACGAACGGTAATACCCAACTTGGAGGAGACGACATAGACCAGCGTGTACAGGATTGGCTGGTTGCTGAGTTTAAAAAAGATACGGGGGTCGACCTATCCAAGGATAAAATGGCTCTCCAGAGACTGAAAGAATCGGCAGAAAAGGCAAAGATGGAACTTTCCACAACTTTAGAGACTGAGATCAATCTTCCTTTTGTAACAGCTGACGCCACAGGCCCCAAACATCTTCTTATGAAGTTATCCAGGGCCAAACTGGAGCAGTTGATGGATGATCTTGTTCAGAAGACCGTTCAACCCTGCAAACTGGCTATTAAAGATGCGGGCATAAAACCTGAAGATATTGATGAAGTAATCCTGGTCGGAGGATCCACTCGTATACCAAAAGTTCAGGAGCTGGTAAAAGGCATTTTTAAAAAAGAACCCCATAAGGGAGTGAATCCTGATGAGGTTGTAGCCATGGGTGCAGCCATACAGGGAGCTGTTATGTCAGGAGATGTGAAGGACATGCTTCTCCTGGATGTGACACCTCTGACTCTGGGAATCGAAACACTCGGCGGAGTTTTTACCAAAATGATCGAACGCAATACTACGATCCCAACCAAAAAAGCAGAGATATTTTCCACTGCATCGGACAACCAGCCAAGTGTTGAAGTCCATATTCTCCAGGGAGAGAGGGAGATGGCGGCCAATAACAGATCGTTGGGCCGGTTCCACTTGGATGGCATCCCTCCTTCGCCTCGAGGACTGCCCAAGATCGAAGTCACTTTTAATATCGATGCCAACGGTATTCTGCATGTTTCCGCCAAGGATATGGGAACAGGCAAGCAGCAGGCCATCACTATCACAGGACACAGCGGACTGGATGACAGTGAGATCGACAAAATGGTGAATGATGCTGAATCCCATGCCGATGAAGACAAAAAACGAAGAGAATTGATCGACACAAAAAACCAGGCCGACCAGATGGTCTATGGTCTTGAAAAACTCATTCGGGAAAATAAAGACAAGATTTCCGAAGAAGATACCAAACGCATTGAAGATGAGATTGAAAACACAAAAAAAGCGATTGCATCTGACGATCTGGAGCAGATAAAAACCGCCCTTGAAACCCTGTCTCAGGCCTCACACAAAATGTCGGAAGTAATTTATCAACAGGCGGCACAGGAGCAGCAACAGGAGGAAACCGGTTCTAAAGAAGCAGGAAAAGAACAGGCAGGGCCGCAGCCGACAGAATCCGGAAGCAGCGATGATGATGTCATTGATGCGGAAGTTGTTGACGAAGAACAGAAATAATCGTCTCCATATTTCTTGCTGTTCCTTTTTAAGGGAAAAGACTGCTATAATCATATAGGCAGCTCATGGATAAAGATTTTTACAAGATACTAGGCGTTGACCGGAAAGCTATTGATATAGATATTAAAAAAGCATACCGGAAACTGGCCCGAAAGTATCATCCCGACCTGAATCCAGGAAGCAAAACTGCAGAAGCAAAATTCAAAGAAATACAGGAAGCATATTCCGTACTAAGTGATCCAAAGAAAAAAAGCCAGTACGATCAGTTTGGATTTGTTGGGAACGCTCCGCCTCATGGCGCTGGAAGAGGAGCTTATTCATCGGGTTTTGAGGGGTTTGATTTTTCAAATATTGGGACGTCATCTTTTGGTGATTTTTTTCAAAACATCTTCGGCGGAGCCGGCCATCCCAAGCAGCAGAAAACTCGAAGAAAAGGGGAGGACCTCCATTACACCATGAAACTAAGCTTTGACGATGCGATCAATGGAATAAAGACCCGTATCCAATTGACACGCATGATCCCGTGCACTGTTTGTCGTGGGAATGGCTACATCATGACAGGAGGCATACAGAAATGTCCGACATGCGGAGGAACAGGGCAGATCAGAATGCAAAAAGGCTTTATGAGCTTCGGGAATGTGTGTCCAAAATGCGGGGGAAGCGGAAATGCTCCAGGAAAGGAATGTTCCACCTGTCACGGTTCCGGACATGTCAGGAAAACAGAATTGATCAGTGTCAGAATCCCCAAAGGCATTAACAACGGTTCTAAGGTGCGTATAGCAGGAAAGGGAAATGCTGGTTTCATGGGAGGGGCGCCAGGTGATCTTTTCATCAGTATTGAAGTCGAATCTCACAAATTCTTCAAAAGAGAAGGAGCTAATATATTTCTTAAGGTCCCGATAACCGTGCCTGAAGCGACTCTGGGAGCAAAAATCGATGTTCCTACAATTTATGGAAAAACTGCTATACGGATACCTCCCGGCACAAGATCAGGACAGAAATTCCGCCTTAGAAACAAAGGTGCCCCAGTCCCCGGAAAAAAGGTAAAAGGAGATCAATTTGTAGAGGTTACAATAGTTCCACCGCCGTTCAATGATGAGAAGATCAGGGATCTGATGAAGGAATTGCAGAATATCCCTTATGAAAATCCACGCGAAAAGCTGGGGGTATTCTGATATGGCACAAAAAAAACAGGTGAAATATTATCATATCAGCAATGTTGCCAGGGTCTATAATATACATCCGCAAACTTTAAGACTTTATGAGAGGGAAGGATTATTGACTCCTTCCCGAAGCGACGGAAACACCCGCCTCTATTCCGAAGAAGACCTGAAGCAGCTTGAAGTGATACTTAGTATGACCAGGGATCTGGGGGTCAATCTGGCTGGAGTCGAAGTAATTCTCAATATGAGAAAGAAGATAGAGCGGATCGAATGTGAAGTAAACGAATTTCTTGAATATATAAGGAAAGAATACTTTGCCGGGCGGGAAGAAGAATTCGAAGCCAGTAAAAAAGCGCTTGTCCGGACAATGCCTGCCAAAATTATGAAGATAGAGATTAAATCGGAATGAGTCAAAAATACGGCAGCTCCATCGATTCCAAAAACATTAAAATTTATTTGAACCAGATCGCCAAGATCATGCCCCTTTCGCCCGACAAAGAAAAAGAACTTGGAAGAATTATACAAGGTGATGATAAAAAAGCTCAAAAAAAAGCCATGGATCAAATGGTTCAATCCAATCTGAAATTTGTTGTTGCTTATGCTAAAAAATACCAGGGTATGGGACTCAGCCTTCTTGACCTTGTCAACGAAGGCAATCTGGGATTGATTGAAGCCGCCAAAAGATTTGACCCGGATAAGAATGTCAAATTCATTTCTTATGCGGTCTGGTGGATACGGCAGTCGATCATACATGCACTTACCAAAAACTCCCATATCTATCATATTCCTCAAAAACTCTCAGACCAGATCACAGAGATGAAACGGATCCGGTCCCGAATGAATAATGAGCTGGGCCGTTCTCCCACACGGGAAGAGATTGCAGGGAGAATGAATCTTAAAACCAGTGATATTGAAGATCTGGAGATAATGACTGCACGCAATGTATCTTTAAGCGAAAAATATTATGATGAGGATGTGGAATATATTGATAAGATCAAAGACGAACATTCTCCTCCGGTCGAAACTCAGATCATCCGGAATTCCGTTCAAAAGCATATCCGTAACATGCTCGAAGAATTGGATGAGAAAGAGGTAAATGTGTTAAAATTGCGTTTTGGATTCTATGATTATAAAATAAAAAAAATACTGGAAGAGAATGGGAAAACAGAGAAAGACCTTCCGCTCACTCTTCAGGCTATTGGTGATATACTGAATCTGACCCGGGAGAGGATCCGGCAGATAGAAAAAAAAGCTATGCAGAGATTAGCACATTCACAAAGACTTCAGCAACTCAGAGGATATTTGAATTGATGGAAAAGGGTATTTGTAAAAAATGCCAGGGAACCACCTGGGTTCTTGTCGAAAAAAAAGGAAAAACAGTCGCCAGGCGTTGTGATTGTTACGTAAAAAAGCAGAAACAGGTTCTTTTTCAAAAAGCGGATATCCCCAGGCGCTATAAAAATTGTACCCTGGACAATTTTGAGATCCATAAAAACAATACCTCACATCGTGATGCTCTGAAAATATCCAGACAGTTTGTTAATAATTTTCCAGCTCAGGATATCGGAATGCTGTTTATCGGTCCTTGTGGGGTGGGGAAGACCCATATTGCTGCTGCTATTATCAATGAATTGATCAAAACCAAAAAAACCTTCTGTCATTTTACAGATTTTCGTGAACTAATACGAAGCATTCAAAATACCTATACACCGGATTCCTCCATGTCTGAATCCGATGTGTTGAACCCGGTTTTTCAATGCCAGGTGCTGGTCATGGATGAACTGGGAGCCAAAAGGGCAACAGCCTGGGTAGAGGACACGATTTTCTACATCATAAATAACAGATACAATAATAAAAAACTTACTATATTCACATCCAATTATCTCGATCAGGAAGACGATGAAGTGGATGCTCGTCAGGAGTTCTTCAAACAAAAAGATGATTCTCTTATCGACAGGATCGGAGTCCGTCTCCGCTCCAGGATCTACGAGATGTGCAAAGTCGTGGAGATGTGGGGAGAGGACTACCGTAAGGTTATCAAACAGGCCAATTACCGGTTTTAATCTCTCTTGCACGCAATAATCAGTTGAAATATTAACCGCTTTTTGCTAAATTAATGGCTTCATGCTCCTCGGTAGCTCAATCGGCAGAGCGGGTGGCTGTGAAAAAGGAGTTATTTTGAGTGACAAACGACGGTACTCGGATCGAAGAGAATACTTGATTCAGGCCGTTCAAAAAAGGAGAAAAAAAATCCGGCACATGGCAATTGATTACAAAGGTGGTAAATGCCAAATATGTGGGTATGATAGATGCCCTGAGGCGTTAGAATTTCACCACCTGGTGAAATCGGAAAAAGACTTCGGTATTTCCAATAAAGGATACACCAGAAGTTGGAGCCGGATTAAAGAGGAACTGGACAAATGTGTACTTCTTTGTTCGAACTGTCACAGAGAAATTCACTCCGGGTTGCAGCTTCCACGAGAAATCGTGGTTGAAAAATCGGGTGAACTCAAGGAAGCCTTCCTTCCGTATTCGACGGAAAATGGTAACCCTGAGCCAAGCCCTGATGCTGTCATAAGTACCAGGGAAGGTGCAGAGACTAGAGCGGAAGCTCGTACTCCGGGATATTCCCGGCGGAAGCGCCCGACACCCTCACTTCGAATTTTTGAAGCGGGTGATGAGATAGTCCAATCCCAGAAGAAATTTTGGGGCAATTGTAACCACTAGGTTGTAGGTTCGAGTCCTACCCGAGGAGCCACTTTTAGCTCTATACTCTTGATGCTTTTTGTTATAGAAATTATTATTATATCTTCTAATTGACCTTAAAGGGAAATTTCTTTTTATTATTGCTCTCATCAATTTCAGCAACCACATTATGTACATCTGCTACAACTGTCGCTAGATAGTTCTGCGCTACAGATAATCGCATTTGACGGCTGATCTGAAAGGATTGACTGGGATTGAGAACTGGGATGGGAAAAATTTTAGCATTTGTTTCACCACCAATTCGGAATGAGGCTTTTGAGACAGGTGCAGCCTGAGTGCCAATATTCTGAATCTGAGCAAAGAAGTGGATCAGATCATTGGTGCCGGGATTACTGGGTTTGATATACACGCGTTTAACGATTAGATCCGGTCCTTTTGGCTTTGGGCACTTTAACCGTTTGGTTAAACGGTTATTGCTC
>CBDVEQ010000044.1:0-14954 GCA_965373045.1 uncultured bacterium
CGCAAACCAGTTCGGCAACATTAGATTTCAGCATCTCTTTGGCTTCGGGTACATCAACTGCGAGTTCCGGTTTACTTGGAATTTTGGCGCCAAAGTCGGCAACAGGATTTTTTGGTACATCATACGTGCTTATTTCGTAGCCGGTATCTTCCCATGACTGAAAACCTCCGTTCAAGATCCTCACATCTTTTACTCCGGCATACATCATAATAAAAGCACAACGAAAAGCTCCAATATGTCCTGCCGCTTTTCCCGGAAATTCGTCATCATTATCGGGATCCATATATTTTCCATATAAAATAACGGTTGTATCGGCTGTAATTCCGTGTTGTTCCAGAGCGGTTTTAAGTTCTTCGGGCGATCGGCGGTTCCATGTTTCGGGCGCTTCAAGTGCCAATGTATCAATATCAATAGCTCCCGGGATATGTCCTGAAAGATAAGCATCACGGTTGCGGTAATGGGCATGGCAAACTACATATTTATTATTGTTGTATTCTTGTGGATTATTTCCTGAAATAAGCGTATTTACCCAATCGGATGAAACCAGTTGGCTATATCTTTCAAGTTTTTCCATTGGTAATTCATGATTACCGGCCCATTCTTCAATAAAATGATTGTATATGAAAATATTGTCGTAACCGGCTTTTACAAATAAGTTGGCCACCGTTTGGTTTTGTTCTGGTGTGTATCCATAAACAACAATCTTATGTTCGGGCAAAATATGTTTCGATCGTACCACCTCTATCCAATCCATGTGATTTGCCCATTTTACAGGCAAAGATTTTGCGCCTTTGATGTGTCCGCCCCGGATTTCGTTTTCAAGTTTCCAACCATTGTAGGCATCAACAGGGCGGGCATCGATGATTTTTGTATCTTTGTTTTCAAGTATTTTTACCAATTCATTGGCAGATAATTCAATTAATTTTGTCATAGTATTCGTTTTATTACGCTTAAACATGCTCAATATCTGTAAAATCTGCAACCACTTTGCTGTCCGTAACTACGTCAGTAACACTGAGCTTATGTATATCGTCTAAGCCATTGGTCCGGGCAAAAACTTTTAACTCGTTGTTAGTAGCTGTATAAAAGTTTTTGAACTGCCTTATGGCTTTCTCCTCATCAAAAAGCTCGCGAAGTTGCTCGTTTTGGGTGGTAATGCCGACCGGGCAAGTTCCCGTATGACAAACTTTTGCCTGAATACAACCGATAGCTATCATCGAAGCCGTGGCCAAGGCAACAGCGTCAGCGCCGAGGGCAATGGCTTTGGCAATGTCGGAACTATCTCTAAAACCGCCGGTAATACAAAGTGTTACATTGCTTTTCACTTTGTCCAAGTATTTTCTTGCCCTGCTAATGACGAAAATAGGTGGAATGCCCACATTGTCTTTCAGGAATTTCGGTGATGAGCCTGTAGCCCCTCCCCTGCAGTCGATAGTAATAAAATCAGGTTTAGCTTTCAGGGCAAATTCCAAATCTTCTTCAATGTGTCCGGCAGCAAATTTTAATCCAACAGGTTTTCCTTCGGTAATTTCTTTGATATGTACTACTTTCTTTTGTAAATCTTCCAAATTGTTTACTCCTGCAAGTCTGCCTGGGGAAACAGATGCTTCTCCGGGTTTTAAGCCTCTGATTTCAGCAATTTCTTTAGATACTTTGTATGCCGGCAGATGGCCGCCCAAACCGGGTTTTACACCTTGACCGATTTTTATTTCCACGGCATCGGCTTGCATCATTGCGCTATCGATATGTGAAAAAGCAGCGGTTCCCAGTTCATAAATGTATTTGGTTGCAGCTTTCCGCTCATCGGGCAACATGCCGCCTTCACCCGAACACATGGCTGTTCCAACAAGGCTGGCGCCTTTTGCCAATGCTATTTTTGCTTCGCGCGAAAGCGCACCGAATGACATGTGCGACACGTAAAATGGCATTTCCAGCTCGATGGGGTGTTTGGCTGTTTTTCCGATGATGGTTTTGGTGTTCACTTTTACATCTTCGTTCAAAGGCATTTTATGCAGCTGGGCACCCTTAATAACCAGTGTTTCGAAACCGGGGAATGTTTGTAATGTGCGCATTGCTGAATTTTCACTTTTCCCGCTTTCAGCAAGTTTTTGAATGTTTGCTACTTTTTCATCGACATTTAGTCCAATCGGGTTTGCTTTGCCTTCGTCTTTAAATTTTGTGTACCAGTGTTGTCCGTCGCAGAAGGGTTTGTTTTTTGATTTTCCGCATCGGCACAAGGCGAAGTGTTCATCTGATTCGGGGTGGTCTTTGTCGTGCAGTTCAATTGTACCTTTCACAAAATACGGCCCGTCTTCGGTAATTTTAATTTCCGGATGTTCCGAAAATTTGTTATATAAAATGCCACCAATAGAATAGCTTAAAGCTCCAGAAGGGCATTTTTTTATAGTTTGGATGATTTTTTCCACGGTTTCGGCATCGGCATTTATCCAAGGCTCTACACCCATTTGGAAAACTTTTGGCAAACCATCTGTACAAAAGCCTACATGAGCACAAATGCCCCGATTGTCATGTATAGTGATTTTTTTACCAACGTAATCGTCTGTTTTTCGTGGCTGCCTGCCCTCCAATTTTTCGTCGGTCCAGCCCACTTTACCATGCGTTCCATCACAAAAAGGTTTGTTTTGGGAAGTGCCACAACGACAAAGAGCAATGGTTGTTTTTTCAACAGGAAATATATTTCCGTTTGCTTCGGTCAGGTTTCCAAGTTTTTTGAGTACCAAAGGACCGTTTTGCGAGGTGCTTATCGAGATTTTTTTATGCATATTAATTCCTTTAAATTTCATCCTTTTTACACATAACAAGGTTCTTATTATATGAATAGGCATTCTTGAGGTGTAGTTTTTCCATCAATTCCTTGAAAACCACCACATGGGAAAATCCGTGTGAAAGGTTCAGGAGAGCTGCCCGGTGGAAATTTTCGTGGTATGTTGCTGTACAGTCAACAGGGAAAAAAACCTCAAAATCCAACATAAATGCGCTCCGTGCGCTTGTCTCACAACAAAGATGGGTCATTACTCCCGCAATAATAATCTGTCTGATTCCCTGCTCGATCAGTATTTCATTAAGCGGAGTATTTAAAAAAGCATCATAGCGGGATTTTTCTATGTAAAAGAAAGTTCGGTCTTTGTCCATGGAAGTTAATTCACTGATAATTTCGCTCTGCTGGGTGTTTCTCCGAATGATATCTCTCCACCATGCGCCTAACAAACCGGCGTCTTCATCGGAATTCACATGTTTTGTTAGAATTATCGGTTGGCGAATATTCTGGAAAAAATTAATGAGCTTTTTAATATTTGGAACAATAGAGGAAGCGCTTGGAATAAAGGCATGAGATTGTGGATCAAGAAAATAATGCTGCATATCCAGCACTAGTAAAGCTGCCTTTTCCGGCATAAGAGAAAATTTCCGTTTAATGATAACAGGCCGGATGTCCTCCAGCATTTTTTCTGCTTTGCCGGATATTGATTCAGGAGTAAAATAATCTGTCTTTTTCATTGGCCTCCGGCTCAGAGCTTTCTGCGGTTTATTTTAGTTCTTTGCCGCAGTGTGGGCAAGCCTTCCATTCTTTCTCCACCGGTTTTTTACAGCCGGGACAGATGTCGTTCAGACTCTCTCCGCAGTGTGGGCAGAACTTGTAATCAGGGCTTATGGGTTTCTTGCAACTGGAACAGATATAGGTATCCGAAGTTCGTTCAGATGTGAGAGGATTGTCCGAGCGTACGATTAAATAGATAAGCAGGCCGATAATGTTGCCAATGAAAACAAGAAGAGCCCAGAGCACTCCGTTCATATTGCGCCGTTCCGCGTCCTTGTAGACCCAGACAATAACTATGATCCATAAGATAAACAACAGGATGGAAAAAAGTGAAAGAAAAGGAAATCCAAAAGGGCCTTGAGACCAGAAATGAGTACCTTTCGATAGAGATGTTTCCACCCTGTCGAACATATTTGAGACCATTCCAAATGGTGCTAGCATAAAAGGTGTTGTTCTGAGGAAGAACATGCTTGCGATAATGAGTATAAGGATGATCCCTATTATTTTGCCTGTTGATTTTGCCATAATAACCTCCTATTCCAATATATTTAAAACGTTTTGAATCTATATCCGTTAAAAGTCCAATTATCTTTTTTTGCGCGAAATTTGCGGATCAGGACCGGGGTGAAGAAAAGCATCACAGCGTTCTGAATGTAGAGAGAGATCATAACAAGTGCCTGAATGGAAAGGACCTCATCCGATCGCAGTTCCTTGAGGACAGGAAGCGTAAAAATTGCGGTCAGAATAGTAAGAAAAATAAGGGCTGCCCATATGAACCGGGGAATGGATAACGGTCTTGTTTGCAGTATTTCATGGCATAATGCCCGGGTCTTATGGTCGAGTTCTGCCGGAATGGCTGGGGCGGTTTTTGGATTGTAATACGGTCTGATGTTCATGAGGTCTTCTTCAAGTTTTTTATATTCCATTTTTTTCCTCTTATTCCTTCAATCCGGGCATAAGACAGCCAGTTCCCTTCTCAGCAGCCGGATCGCCCTGTAAGTCATGGATTTTACAGTCCCTACCGGTATCCCCAGGATGTTGCTGATCTCCAGATATTTAAATCCTTCGATCTCCTTCAGTACAAATACATTGCGAAGTTTCTCCGGCAGTTTACTCAAAGCATTAGAGATTGCCCTGTGTGTTTCAGCTCGTTCAAACTCTGTTGGGCCCCTGAAAGGCCCCTGGGTCTCTTCCAGGGCGATAATTCCGGGTCCCAGATGTGAAGCAGAGGACCGGTTAAAAAGGAACAGCCTTCTTATTCTTTTCTTTCTCAACAGGTCCCTGTGCAGATTGGTGGTTATCACAAATAACCAGGCTTTGAGATCCTTCACCTTTTTAGTCTTGGGGGGATTTTGAGCAACACGAAGCCATGTCTCCTGGAAAAGATCTTCTGCGTCTTTCTGATTTTTTGTCAGATAACAGGCGTAGCTGAAGATCGAGGTTTTATGTGTGTCATACAGAGTGTCAAAAAAATCGATGGGGCTCTGGCCGGTGTTCGAAGGGATTCTTTGTTTTCTGTGCTTCATTGTCAATTTCTGTTAGGGCTCTGATATCCGGTTTTCACAATATAGGACGTATGAGACGAAGAAAGGTTCTGACTGGAAAAAGGCTCTCAGTCGAAGTTTTTGTTGACAAGCCCTTTGACCATATCTTCATCGGGGCGGAAGGGGAGTGTGATGTGATTGGAAGCTCCCTTTTTATTAAAAGCGATGCTGACATCAATTGAGCTTTCGTTTCTGGCCCAGGCTCGTCTTGCCACGCCGCCCATCACATCCCAGGTTATAGCAGAGTTGATGATCTTATCCACACGCTCGCTGCCGTCCAGTACAAGGCCGAAACCACCGTTTATGGCTTTACCGATTCCAGTACCCCCTCCGTTGTGCAGAGTTATCATGCTCATCCCTCTGGCGGCATTGCCTGCAAAGCATTGGGTTGCCATATCAGCCATGATATTGCTGCCATCTTTGATATTAGCTGTTTCTCTGTATGGAGAATCTGTGCCCCCCGTATCATGGTGGTCCCGACCAAGCATGATTGGTCCGATCTCTTCGTCCCTGACCATCTGGTTGAATTTCAGGGCGATCTTGATCCGTCCCTCTGCATCCTGGTATAGGATACGGGCTTTGGTGCCCACAACCAGTGCATTTTTTCCGGCATCCCTGATCCATACATAGTTATCCCTGTCCTGTGACCTGCGGTCCGGGTCGATACAGGACATGGCCGCCTGATCAGTCTTTGCGAGGTCTTCCTGTTTGCCGCTAAGGCATACCCAGCGGAAAGGACCATATCCGAAGTCAAAAAGAATAGGACCCATGATGTCTTCTACATAGGAAGGAAAGATAAATCCTTCACGTGTGTCCCTGCCGTTTTTACAGATCTCTTTCACACCGGCGTCGAATACAGCTCTCATGAATGAATTGCCGTAATCAAAGAAATAAGTCCCCCTGTCCACAAGGATCTTGATTAATTTGAAGTGGATCTTCAGACTCTGATCCACCCGTTTGACAAATTGATCATGGTCTTTGCTGATCATTTCAGTGCGTTCTTTAAATGTAAGGCCTTGAGGGCAGTACCCTCCGTCATAAGGAGCATGGCAGGAGGTCTGATCGGAGAGAAGCTCGATCTCGATGTTGTTTTTGACGGCATATTCCAGAAGGTCTACGATATTCCCGGAGTATGCGATGGAGGCAGGTTTTTTAGCTTTCATATATTCCCGGGCTGTCCGGAAAACTTCTGAAAGGTCGGAAGAGACCCTGGACACCCATCCCTGCTCATGCCGTGTCTGTATACGCGACTCATCCACTTCTGCGATGATCCCGACGCCTCCGGTGATCTCGATGGCCTTGGCCTGGGCGCCGCTCATTCCACCTAACCCGGATGTAACAAAAAGGTGGCCGGACAAATCCTCATTTTTGCCGACGCTGAGCTTCATACGGGCGGCGTTGAGGATAGTGTTGAATGTGCCATGGACGATTCCCTGAGGGCCGATGTACATCCAGCCGCCGGCGGTCATCTGTCCGTAGTTGGAGACCCCAAGCTGCATGGCCCTGTGCCATTCCTCCTGATTATCGAACAGTCCGACCATGAGGCCGTTTGTGTTGATTACCCGGGGAGCTTCGGGATGGGATTTGAATAAGCCGAGTGGATGGCCGGACTCAACGACCAGTGTATGGTCCCGGGTCAGCGCTTCCAGGTATTTTTTTATCAGTCTATACTGCATCCAGTTCTGACAGACCTGGCCGGTCTCGCCGTAGGTGACCAGTTCATAGGGATAGAGAGCGACTTCAAAATCCAGGTTGTTATCGATCATGACCTGGAACGCTTTTCCCTCCAGGCAGCTGCCTTTATATTTATTTACGGGCTTGCCGTAAATACGGCCATGCGGACGGAAGCGGTAGCCGTAGATGCGGCCGCGTGTTTTCAATTCTTTCATAAATTCCGGGGCCAAAACCGCATGTAAATCTTCCGGGATATAGCGGAGGGCGTTTTTAAGTGCGATCTCAGTATCCTTTTGATTTAACGTGAATACTCTGTCCGGTGCTCTTCGGATCCCCTCTGTAAATGTTGGTTTTTCCGGAAGCCCGCTGTCCAGTTTTATTGTCATTGCTTTGGCGATTATTTCATTTTCGATCATAAGCAAACTCCTACTCATCATTATAAAAATATTTTCGAGTGAAAGAAAGATTATTTATGTGATATAAAAAGTGCTGGAGGTTTTCTATGAAAAGAAAAAGTCAAATATTAATTATATTCTTGATATGCTCAGCCCTAATGATGTCATGTCGAAAGACACAGAACGATTATGAGATTCTGTTTGTCGGCATAGATGCCCTGGATTGGGAATTGATGAATCCTTTGCTGGAACAGGGAAAATTGCCCAACTTTAACCGGTTGAAACGTATGGGGACTTCGGCAAAGATCAATACCAACGAAACAGGGGGGAGCGCTGTATATTGGACATCGATTGCTACCGGACAGCATGCGGATAAACACGGGATCAGAGGGTTTGTTTATGTTGATCCCGGGACAGGAGAAATCACTCCTTATACGAGCAATATGAGAAAAACCAAAGCGTTCTGGAATATCTTAAGCGACCAGGGGGATTCGGTAGGGATCATTGGCTGGTACATCAGTTGGCCGGCCGAGTCAGTGAACGGGTTTATAATATCCTCTTATATGGGAATGAAGGAAGAAGACCAGTCGACCTGGAAAGGGACCATCTATGCCGGGTCTCCGGGAATGGTGTATCCTGATGAGTTGCAAGCAGAAGTAGATGAATATATCGCTTCTGCAGAAAACATTTATATCCAAAGATTAAGCAAGATAATAAAACCTAAAACTCTTCTGCTCGACGAGGAAATTATCCGGAGCACAAAGGGCTCCTTTTTAACCGACGAGATCTTTCATGAGGCGGCCATCAACTTGCTTCAAAAAAGAAGGCCCCGGATGTTTGCCGTGTATTTTTCCTGCTTAGATGTTGTGGGGCACCGTTTTACGCATCCTGATCCGGAAGTCCAAAAAAGTCTGGACAGAATATATGGAAAGGTACAAAGCAACTATTATCTCTATATGGATGTGGTTTTGGGCCTGTATATGAAAAAAATGCGGAGAAACACAATTCTGATCGTGGCTTCTGATCATGGCTTGAGAGACAGTGAGCATACTGATGACGGAGTTTTTATGGCGGCCGGTCCGATAATTAAAAAGAATATCTGGTCTGAAGAACATATTAATTTGACGGACATATGTCCTACCATTCTCTACCTGCTTGGCTATCCTGTCTCAACCGAGATGGACGGCCGGGTCTATACCGGAGCTGTTAATGATGACTTTCTCATAAATAATAAGATAAGGTTCATACCATCCTATGGACGGAGAGAAACGGTCGAAAGCATACCCAAAAAATCGCAGTTTGACGATGATATTGTCCAGCGCCTCAAATCACTCGGCTATATCAAATAACTCATACCTTAAAACTAAAATATTCTACGAACGTATATTATCGTAATAACCTGCCTGCTTGCTTGACAATCCGGGTAGAACTTGTCACTATATACTGGTGAGTTTTATAGCTATACTAATGAGTTCAATAAATGAACTATTCAGTTGCCTAACAAAATCGATCTTATGGCAGTAGGCCCAGGCTGGAAAAGGAAGGCATAGCAAATGCAAAATGATTTGAAGAAGAAAAATAATAAAAAAGGGAGACATAGACAAATTTTCATTGTTTTGATGATCATCCTTTTAATTTCCTCCCTGTCAGCTGCGCAAGATGCTTCAGTCCGCGAATTCGGTCTGGAGGATGTGCGGAAATTTGCTGTCAGCCACAGTTATGACAGCAAAAAAACGCAGTTCGATATCCTTGCGGCGAAGAAAAAGTTAAAAGAGATGATCGCAACCGGTCTACCGCAGATCAATTCAACCCTTGGCTATATGAACAATCTTGAACTGACAACCATGTTGATTCCCAATTTTTTTGAGGGGAAATTTGATGAAAAAATCGCTGTCCAGTTCGGCACTCAGCATAACCTCAATGTCAATTTCAGTTTAAGCCAGCTTCTATTTAATGGAAGTTATTTTGTCGGGCTTCAGACTTCGAGTATCTATCGGCAGTTGGCTGACCAGAACCATGAGCGGACGTTAATGAATGTACTGGAGACCGTCACAAATACTTATTATATGATCCTTGTTTCTGATGAGAGTGAGAAGATACTCAATACAAGCCTGGCCAACCTGGAAAAGACTCACTACGAGATCAGGGAAATGTACAAGGAGGGTTTCCTGGAAGAGACCGATGCCGATCTGATCCAGATATCGGTTACCAGGATAATGAACAATCTACAGGCGATTAGAAGGAATAAAGAAATAGGATATAAACTTCTGAAATTCCAGATGGGTCTGGATCTTGAAGAAAAGATCGTGCTTAAAGAAAGACTGGAAGACATCCTTCAAAAAATTGACGTGGAACAGGCTTCTGAAGGCGAATTTAAATTAGAAAATAACATCGACTTCAAACTGATGTCTACTCAGGAAAAACTCTCTGAAATGGCTCTTAAAAACGAAAAGGCCAAATATCTGCCCACCATAACAGCCTTTTACACTTTTCAGTGGAACGCGATGCGGGATGCTTTCAACTTCTTCAGTTCCAAGGAAAAGTGGTACAGGATGCAGGTCCTTGGTGTCAATATAAGTATTCCCATCTTTCAAAGCGGCAGGCAGAGCGCCAAAGTTCAGCAGGCATCCATTTCACTCCAACAGGCACGGAATGCGAAGAGGCAGGCTTCTCAAGGCCTTGTTCTGGAAGCGGCAAGAACCAAGGCTGCGATCGATTCCGCCTATGAAAATTATTTAAACACACAAGAAAATATGCATCTGTCGAAAAAAGTTTATGATGTTACCTTGATCAAATATAAGGAAGGGGTTGCATCAAGCATGGATCTGACTCAGGCCCATGATAAATTTCTGATGTCTCAATCAGAGTATATTCAGGCCCTGTCCGGGCTTCTTAGTGCAAAAAATAAACTGGACAGGCTCAATAATAATTATGAAAGTTTTGATTAAAGGACAAAAGATCATGAAAAAAAGTAAATATGCGGTTCTTTTAGGAATATTTTTGATTTTTACAGCCTGTGGTCCAAGAGGAGAGCAAGCAAAGTTATCCAAGCTTGAAAGCAAAAGAGATTTGCTGACAGAAAAGATAGATGCGCTAAAACAGAAAATCGCTCTGGAAAATAAATCAGCTTCCAAGATCGAGAAGGTCATGAATGTCAAGATAGCTCAAATTGAAAAAACCGAATTCCGGCATTTTATCCAGGTACAGGGAAATATCGAATCGGATAACAATATTCTTGTGGCTCCACAGTCCTCGGGAATTGTTAAAAAGATTTATGTGACAGCCGGAGAATCTGTGAAAAAAGGGCAGCTTCTGGCAGAACTGGACAGGTCGATACTTGAAAGCAGTATTACTGAGCTCGAGGGTGGACTGGAGCTGGCAAAAACCATCTTTGAAAGGCAACAGCGGCTGTGGAGTAAGAATATCGGAAGTGAGATTCAATACCTCCAGGCCAAAAACAATAAGGAAAGCCTTGAAAGGAAACTGGCCACTCTGCAGGAACAGGCTAAATTGACCAGGATCTATGCTCCCCTTTCAGGAACGATCGATCAGGTTCTGATCAAAGAAGGCGAAATGGCTGCAGCAGGCATGGGTGCCATCCGGGTAGTTCAATTGTCCAATCTGAAAATAAAAGTCGACCTATCCGAGGTCTATATTGCGAAGGTAAAGAAACAAGATCCGGTGAGAGTCAACATCCCTGTCGCCGGGAAAGAGATCGATCTAAAGATCGATGCGGTCTCTCAGGTCATCGATCCCAAAGACCGGACCTTTCAAGTAGAGATCAAGATTCCCAGAAGAGAAACCGGAATAAAGCCAAATATGCTTGCAGTCCTGAAAATAAATGACTATTCCAATTCTGAAGCACTGACCGTTCCTGTGAACATTATCCATGAGACCGGGAAAGAAAGGTTTCTCTTTGTTGCCTCCCGGACCAATGGCGATTGGATCACTGAAAAGAGGATCGTTACAACCGGCAGAAATTATAACGGACGTGTTGAAATCCTATCCGGACTTCAAGATGGTGAATATGTCGTGATATTTGGATATCAGAATCTTGCAGACGGGCAAAAATTGGCTGTTTATGACGAGTGAAAAAGAGCGAAAAAATGAAATTTAAAGAATTCAAGCTTACCAATCTTTCAATAGCAAACAGAACAACCGTATACATTTTTACGGTCATTCTGGTCATTTTCGGGATCATGCAGTATAACAGCACTCCAAAGGAGAAGTTCCCGGAGATCGTATTTCCCTATTTTATGGTCGGCACCATCCAACCTGGAACATCTCCCGCTGATATGGAAAACCTAATCACACGCAAGCTCGAAAAACATCTTAAAGGTATCGATGGAGTCAAAAAGATCAGCAGCAATTCCATTCAGGATTTTTCTTCTATTTTTATCGAATTTGAAATGACTGCTGATGAGATGCAGGCCTATCTTGATGTCCGCCAGGCAGTGGATGACGCGCGATCGGAATTGCCATCGGATCTATTCCGGGATCCTGATGTTACCAGAATCAACCTGTCCGAGATACCGATCCTGTTTATAAATCTGTCGGGTGATCTGGGCCTGGTAAGGCTTAAACAGATCGCTGAAACCCTCCAGGATGAGATTGAGGGATTGGAAGAGATCACCAGGGCTGATATTGTCGGAGCTCTTGATAGAGAGATCCAGATCAATGTTGATCTATATAAGATGCAGGCAGCTGGCCTGTCTTTTTATACCATTCAAAACGCAGTAGCATTGGAAAACCTGACGATCTCCGGTGGACAGGTGGATACTGACGGGATGAGAAGAAACCTGCGAGTTGTCGGAGAATTTACCAATATCGATCAGATCCGTAATATCCAGTTACAGCGTGGGATCTATATAAAAGATATCGCTGAAGTTGTGGATGGCTATAAAGACAGAGAGAGTTATTCGCGGCTGAATGGTCTGGATGTTGTGACATTGAATATTGTAAAAAAGAGCGGAAAAAATCTCATCTATGCTGTCGAAAAAATCAAGGTTATTGTTGAAGAACTCCAGAAAACCGCCCCTGAAAACCTTATCATTACCATGACCGGCGACAGCAGTACGCAGACTAAAAACAGTGTCAACGATCTTTTTAATACGGTCATTCTGGGATTTATTGTTGTTTTTTTTGTCCTTATGTTTTTTATGGGTGAGGCCAATGCGCTTTTTGTGGGGATTGCCATTCCCATGTCTATTGTTTTCGCCTTCATATTTATTCCAGTAGTCGGTTTTACTTTAAATATGATTGTTCTTATGTCCTTTATTCTTGTATTGGGAATAGTGGTGGATAATTCCATTGTAGTTGTGGAGAATGCCTATCGTCATTTCACGACGACTCCGGGTCTTTCTATTGAATCTGCCACAAAACGGGGGGTTGGAGAGGTGGCGACGGCCGTTTTTACCGGGACGTTGACCACGATGGCTCCTTTTTTCCCTTTGATGTTCATGCCTGGAATTTTTGGTAAATTTATGTCTTTTCTGCCTGTTGCTATCATCATCACTCTGACAGCGTCCATGCTGGTCGCCTATGTGATGAACCCGGTCTTTGCCGTGTCTTTCATGAAGCGCCCTCCGGCATATGAGCAATCGGCTGGCCGCTGGAAAATCAGAAGAAAAACATTGATCATTTTATCTTCAGCGGCTGTTTTGGCGGCCCTTTTTTATGCAACGGGAAACAGGCTGCCGGCAAACTTGCTGGTGTTCGGAATCTCTATCTACTTTCTGTCCAAGTATGTGCTCCGCTTTCTTATCGCTAAATTTCAGCGTTATGTTCTGCCCGTTTTTATGAATACTTACGACAAAATATTGACATTTATTCTTAAAGGCAAACGGCCGTACGGTGTAATTGCAGGAATCGTTCTTTTTATGTTTTTTTCTATAATACTTCTTGGAATAAGAACACCAAAAGTTGTATTTATGCCCGGAGGGGATCCAAACAATCTGTTTGTATACATCACAATGCCTGAAGGAACCCACATAGATGTCACAGACCGTATCTGCAGACAGGTCGAAGAGAGGGTATTTAAGGTTATCGGACGGAACAATCCAGATGTAGAATCTATTGTTTCTAATGTTGCCTCGAATGCAGGCAGCGGTATGTTTGAGCGGTTTACTCAAGACAAGCTGGCAAAAGTAACAATATCTTTTGTGGAATACAAGTACAGGACAGGTAAACGAACCAGGGATTACATGCGTGATCTTAGGAGCGAGCTGACCGGGATCCCGGGCGCCGAGATTAGGATCGACCGTGAAGCAATGGGTCCGCCGGCAGGAAAACCCATTAATATGGAGATCAGCGGAGATGATATCGATGAATTGATCTCCATCTCTGAAAGGCTTGAGAAATTCGTAAATTCACTGAATATTCAGGGTATCGAAGAACTGAAAAGCAGCATGGAGGTCAGCAAGCCGGAACTCATACTGAATATTGACCGGGACAAAGCCAATCGTCTGGGCATCAGCACTGCTCAAGTAGGGATGGCTCTCCGGACTTCGATCTACGGGACAGAAATATCAAAATTCAGGGAAGGTGAGGAAGAATATCCCGTCATGGTCAGACTGGACAAAAAATACAGGGATGATCTTGATGTCTTGCTCAGCCAGACGATTTCCGTGTCCGAGAGAGACAGTCGTGTGCCCAAAGAGATCCCGATGTCAACCATCGCCCAGGTGGAAAACCGCACCAGCTACGGCGGGATCACGAGGCTTGATAATAAGAGGGTCATTACTCTTTCCTCCAATGTGCTGTTCGGATACAACGCCAACGAGATCATCAGGAAGATCAGCCGGCAGCTTCATAAATTTGAACTGAAAGATGGATATTCCGTCAAGTTTACAGGCGAACAGGACATGCAAGCTGAGACCGGGAACTATATGGTCAAAGCCCTTTTTATCGCTATTGCCTTGATCCTGATCATCCTGGTTGCGCAGTTCAACAGCCTGTCCAAGCCGCTGATCATTATCGTCCAGGTCTTTTTCAGTTTTACCGGAGTCTTTCTCGGATTTGCCATCTTCAGGTTGGATATATCTATCATGATGACAGGAATGGGGATCATTGCAGTGGCAGGTATCGTTGTTAAAAACGGGATCATTATCATCGATTATACAGATAAGCTGATTGCCGGAGGGCAGGATAAGGTCAAGGCTATAATCCTGGGTGGGAAAACGCGTTTAACACCTGTCCTGCTGACAGCTTTGTCCACCATTCTCGGGCTGCTTCCATTGGCCATCGGGCTGAATATAAACTTTGTGACGCTTTTTAGAGACTTGAATCCCCAGTTTTACTTAGGAGGGGACAACGCTGCTTTCTGGAATCCGCTGGCCATGACCATCATTTTTGGCCTGTCCTTTGCCACTGTCCTGACATTGTTGGTTTTGCCGGCTATGTATAAGATTATCTATGCCAGAAAGCATTAAAACCATTTGCCTCGTTTATCTCGTTCATACCGTCCTTCACCATTCTTTGTTTTTTGGTTTTATACGTGATATATTTATTATATGAGGTTATTTGGTTTTTTAACATGGATTATTCACGGGTTGAGGAGAGGCCAAAGGCCAATGCAAAAGAGGCCCAAAGCAACTTAGCCCAAAGTCATTTAATTTACGTCATTCCCGTGGAAACGGGAATCCAGATTAACGGGATGAACAAGAGTAACGAAACAAACGGGACAACCTCAACCCTTTTTTTCAACGTATCGACAATTTTTATAAATAATTCAGAGAGCCTGCTTTATTCACGGGTCGAGATTGCCGTAGCTGCGAGGAGTGGTTT
>CBDVEQ010000045.1:0-14899 GCA_965373045.1 uncultured bacterium
AAATGGACGTATTCCAATTCTTATTCTGGTAGATGACCTGAGCTCTGGTATTGACACTCGAAGAAATATATTTCACCGCATCACACCTCTCTAAAATCGCCTTAGCATCCGCTTCCTTGAGATTTTGATAGGTGCCACCGCCCCCATGGCGGCCTCTGTATGACTGACTGCCGGCCCGGACAAAAAGCAGGTTGGTACCCATGGAAGCGAACCTGTTCTGAATATCAACCTTGGCTCCCTCGCCGATACTGATCATGGCGATGACCGCGCCCACACCTATAATGATCCCGAGAGCGGTCAAAAAGGACCGCATCTTATTTCTATTCAAAGCCTTAAAAGATATTTTAATTGTTCGTCCTAGCGTCATTGTCTGTCTCCATTCAACCTTTCAATAATGCCGTCTCGTAGAAAGATCTTTTTTTGTGCGATCCTGGCAACTTCCTGATCATGCGTGACCAGAATGACTGTTATTCCTTGTTTTTTATTGAGATCCACAAAAACATCCATGATCTCATCTCCGGTTTTTGTGTCCAGATTACCCGTGGGCTCATCAGCCAGGATCAGGGAAGGATTGTTGACCAGGGCCCTGGCAATGGCAACACGCTGTTTCTCTCCTCCGGAGATCTGATTTGTCTTGTGCATCTCCCGGCCTTCGAGGCCCACCAGTCCCAGAGCCTTCATGGCATATTCCTTTGTCTTCTTGGAAGAAATATCGGAATAGAGAAGAGGGAGCTCCGTGTTTTCCAGAGTTGTTGTCCGGGCGAGAAGGTTAAAATTCTGAAAGACAAAACCGATCTTTTTATTCCTTATCTCGGCCAACTGGTTTTTGTTGTAAGTTGAAACCTCTTTTCCGTCCAGCAAATATCTGCCCGATGTCGGTTTGTCCAGACACCCGATGATGTTCATCAGAGTGGACTTGCCCGAACCTGAGGGTCCCATAATAGCCAGGATGTCTCCTTGATGTATATTGTAGGAAACTCCATTCAATGCTTTGACTTCGGTCTCTCCAACCTGATATATCTTGGTTAGATCTTCCAACTGAATAAGTACATTGTTGTTATCCATATTATTATCCTGTAATAGTTGTGATATGGGAATTTTGCGGTGTTAACGCATCATCATCCGCATGCCTCTCATCACATTGTTCCGGTTGGATCGGCTGGAATCACTTCCTCCGTTTTCTCCCGTGATCAATTCTATCCCTTCTTTGAGTTCGCCTCCAGTGACTTCGGTAAAGACATTATCCGTAACCCCGATCCTGATAAAGATCATTTTGAGCTCGCCGGCGTCGTCCAGAATCCAAACACGGCCTGAGTCTTTCATTCTTGACATTCCTGCGCCTGATCCCATGCCAAAACCCATAGAGCCGCCTGCAGCACTTGAAGTCTGTTCCCCATCCCCTCTTCGGCCTCCCCTTTCAGCCTGCATTTTTTGGAAATAGGCCATCAAGACTTCCTGGGGAGGATTAAAACGAAGAGCAGCATTGGGAACACGCAGTTTCTTGATCGCTTCTCCAACAACCATAGATACTGTCGCTGTCATGCCGGGCCGAAGTTTTATATCCGGGTTATCAACTTTAACGATCGTGGTATAGGTGACTACATTTGAGATGACTTCGGGAGAATAGCGAACCTGGCTGATCTCACCGAAAAATTTATCATCTGGAAACGCGTCCACGGTAAAACTTACTTTCTGGCCTTCCTTGACCTTCCCGATATCGGCTTCATCCACACTGCATTCCACCTGCATCTTACTCAGATCATTAGCGATCTGAAACAAAACAGGCGCCTGGAAGCTGGCCGCGACCGTCTGCCCGACATTAAAATTCCGGTTGATGACCACCCCGTCTATCGGAGACAGGATGATGGTGTTTTTCAAGTCCACCTTGCTTGTGTCAAGTTGAGAATTAGCCTGAGCCAGCCTGGCTTCCGCTGACTGAAGGTCTGCTACGGCACTGAAATACTGCGTTTCTACTGTTTCCTTTTCTTCAAATGAGATCAGCTCTTTTTCAAATAGATTTTCTGCCCGTTCGTATTTCCTCTTATTATTTTCCAATGTAACCTTGGATTTATCCAATGATGCTTTGGAACTCTGATAATTGGCTTTAGACTGACTGACCCTGGTTTCAAAAAGTTCGGGATCTATCTTGGCGATGATCTGACCCTTTTTGACCTTGGAATTAAAATCTGCAAAGAGGTCCTGGATTTTTCCGGATACCTGGCTTCCCACATCCACTGTCGTTACAGGATTTAATGTGCCTGTTGTATCAACAACGGCCTGGATATTACCGATATCCACAGCCTCCATTTTGTAGGCGTCACCGTTCGTATTTCCATTTTTAAATACGGTCATAGCCAATACGGTGCCGACTACAACAATGACAATAAATATCATGATCAAGATTTTTTTATTCATTTTGTATCTCCATTTTTATTCCTTGATTTTTTCGAGCGTTGACTTCTTTTTTCCATTTCTTTCTTCCGTTGAGAAATATATCTTTCGATCACGGCCTCGAATTTAAGCTTTTGCACGTCGTCCAATATTATATTGATCTCATCAATCAAGCCGGATCTGATGGATGAAAATTGTTTGTGAATCTGGCCTCTTAAGATCTTAAGTTTTTCATCGTTTTTTCTGAATATATCCCGGATCTGATCCTGCTGAGCATTGGAAAGCGATATTTCCTCAGCCATAGAGCAAAGAGTAGGGAATCGTGCCGTGTTGTTCCGTTTGTTCCGGGGTTTTTGTTGTTTATCCAATACATTATTATCCAGAAAGACTCCTGCGATCATCCCCACGAAAAAAACAACGATCAATGAAAAAATGATCCAATATTTGTAGTTCTTATTCATGGGAAGTATCTCCTTACACTATTATTCTCCTCAAGAGAAGTGAAAATGAGTATCATATTCTTTGTTTCGCTGTTTTCCGCCTCAAAGACTGAACGCGTCTCCTGAAACGGATTCAGGTCCTGAAGGAGAAGAATTTCCGTCTTACTCATCTCATCCTGGAGGGAAAATGACTGGTCTGGCTTGAAAAAAGTCAGGCCGGCCGCCAGTAGAACAACGATCGATACCGCTGCGGGCACAAGCTTTATCGCCCATAACTTCCAAAACGGCAGCACGCCGGCTGAACTCTCGTTTAACCTGGGCTGAAGCCGCTCCCAGAAGTATGGTTTCGGTTCTGGAAACGATGAAGCGCTTAAAACCTTAAGGATGTCTTCATATTCCCGCTTCATATCGAAACAATGAGGACACAAGGCGATATGTGCCTCAAGTTCTGATTTTTCCCGGTCTTTTATTTTGTGGTCAAAAGATTTGAGAATCAGTTTTTCTGCCTTTTTACATCTCATTTGTTTCTCCTCTCAAAGAAAAAAAGGGGGAAATATTATTCTTCAGCATTTTCCTTGCCCGGTGCAGGCGTGAATCCACTGTGCCTGCTGATAATCGTAATATCTGTGAGATTTCTTTATAGGAAAATCCCTGGATATCCCGGAGCGATAAGATGATCTGATATTTTTCTGGAAGCGCCCGGATCCCCTCATGAACGATCTTTCGCCTTTGTTCTGTTTCCTGATCATGTTCTATTATCACTGTTTCATTTTCCTGATCACTCTCATCCTTTACCTGATCCTCAAAAGGGACCATCCGGACCCTGCCTCCAGACCTCAGATAATCCTTAATATGATTCATAGCAATTCTGTAAAGCCATGTTCCGAATTCGGATCTGAACTTAAAGTTCTTTAGAGCACAATAAGCCTTGATAAAAATATCCTGGGCAAGATCATCCGCAGTTTCTCTGTTTCGCGTCATGCTGTAAGCCAAGTTAAACACCTTTCTTTGATATCTGTTGACGAGCACACCAAATGCCTCCTGTTCTCCGTCCAAAGTCCTTTTTACAAGTGACTGTTCTTTCATATTTTTCAGGCATCTCTCTGTCTCCGTCCATATTTTAGACGGAGACGGGTTTTTTTTCTTCCCGGATATTTTTCTTGATAATGCTACATTTTAAGCTATCTCGTCCCGAATATCCAGATAAAAACCCCCTATGGATTAGAAGGAAAAATGCCCGTCAATGAGAGTAAAATATTATATTTTACTAGCCGTCCACTCCATCTCGCCTCTGCCGCCGAAATCCACCGTGCCAGACATGGTGTTTCCGTCAATAGTTCCTTTATAGACCATTTCGAATTCACCGCGGGGAGTGTTTCGAACGAACGTCCATTCGATATTGTTTCCCTTAACCGTTCCTTTTCCTTCCATTTCTCCGCCTCTCCTGTCTTCCATGGTGACAGTTAACTTTTCACCATCCTGTACGAATTGAACAGTGCTGGTCCTTTCTCCTCTTGGGGACTCTGTGGTGAGCTCCCATTCGCCCGTGACATCAGCGGCATAAACCGCCATCACCAGTCCTATTATTCCAATGAGAACCAAGGAAAAAATTGCTTTTGTTTTGGACATTTGTCTCTCCTTTTTTAAAAGTTACAGTTATTAGACGCCTAAATCGACAAAATTCTTCCATTTATGTGATTTATTTTATTTCTAAACGTCATATCTTTTGGAATGAATCAACCTCTCTTTAAAAGAAACATGGGTGCCGACCAGAAAGGCCACAGGTCCAGGCTCAGGGAAAAATTTATGAAAGGGGGATTAAAAGGATTTCTTGATCATGAGATCATAGAGCTTCTTCTGACCTTGGGAACGCCTCGAAGGGATTGCAGGCACCAGGCCAAAGCCGCCCTGATAAAATTTAGATCCCTGAGAGGAGTCCTTGAGGCCGATCAAAAAGAACTTCAAAAAATTCCCGGGATCGGTCCTCGCAACAACCTCGGTATCCATCTCATTCAGCAGGTTTCCAGGCGGTTTTTGAAGGAAAAGATGATGGAAAAACCGATCTGCCACTCGTCAAAGGAGGTTTTTGATTACCTGTACCATGCTTTACGGGACGCCAAAAATGAAAAGTTTAAAGTCATCTTTCTGGATGCTAAAAACCAGATATTGGAGGAAAAAACTTTTTTTGAGGGAACAGTGGATTCCAGCGCAGTATATCCCAGAGAAATCATGAAATCCGCCCTGCAGATCGACGCCTCCTCTATGATCTTTGTACACAATCACCCATCCGGAGACCCGGACCCATCTCAAAATGATAAGGACATCACCAAAGAACTTGTTTTTGCCGCCCATGTCATGCAGCTCAAGGTCCTTGATCATATTATCATTGGTAACAACCGATACTTCAGTTTTGCCGATGCCGGGATAATCGATGATTTTGAATTTCTTTATCTCAACATGAGAAAAGGACTATGATGGTTTGTAATTTCATGGTCTAATATATACACTTGGAATAAGCCTGGATTATTCACAGGTTAGGAGGTATTCATGCTTGATGACAGAGAGATTGCATTAAAATTCACTTTGCAGCCCATAGAAAAGATTGCCGATAAATTGGATCTCCAAAAAGATTCTTTAGAGACTTATGGCCCATTTAAAGCAAAACTATATCCTGATAAAATTTCCGGAATTCCTGACAAGAAGGGAAAACTGGTCATGGTTACGGCTATGAGCCCAACCCCTGCCGGCGAGGGAAAAACAACAACCTCGATCGGATTGGTGGATGCTCTTTGCCGGTCCGGCAAAAAGGCTGTAGCCGCTCTTCGGGAACCGTCCCTGGGACCTGTCTTCGGAATGAAAGGAGGGGCCACCGGCGGGGGATTTGCACAAGTCATGCCCAGGGATGAGATCAACCTTCACTTCACAGGCGATATTCATGCGATCACCGCTGCTCACAACCTCCTGGCTGCCATGATCGACAACCGCCTACACTTTGACGGCCCATTAGGTCTGTTAGACTGCCGGCGCGTGACCTGGAAAAGAGTAATGGACATGGATGACCGTGTCCTCAGGGAAATTGTGGTCGGTATCGGCGGCCCATTGCGTGGACTTGCCCGCGAAACCGGATTCGACATTACGGCCGCCTCTGAAGTCATGGCCATCTTATGCCTGGCTAAAAACATCGAAGAACTGAAAGAGCGCCTGGGTAAGATTTCCATCGGCTATACAGCAGAAAGACAACTGGTTTTTGCTGAAGCCTTAAAAGCTCACGGGGCCATGACCGCGCTCCTGAAAGATGCTATTCGACCAAATCTTGTTCAGACCCTGGAAGGAACTCCTGTCTTTATTCACGGCGGTCCTTTCGCCAATATCGCTCATGGAACAAATTCCATTATCTCGACCAAGCTGGCTCTTAATCTGGCAGAGATTGTTGTTACAGAATCGGGTTTTGGTTCAGATCTCGGGGCGGAAAAATTTTTTAACATTGTTGTCAGGACAGGCCATATCCCGCCGCCTGACGTATGTGTCCTGGTAGCCACTGTCCGCGCCCTCAAATACCATGGCGGCATTCCATTAAAAGAAATCAACAAAGAAAATATTGAAGCCCTGGAAAATGGCTTTATTAATCTTCAAAAACATATAGAAAACATGAAGCTTTTCGGCATCCCTCTGGTAGTAGCTGTTAACAGATTCCCATCCGACACCGATGAGGAAATAGAGAAAGTACGCCTCCTGTGCTCCGGGGAAAACACACGAGTTGCACTGAGCGAGGTCTATTCCCGTGGAGGAAGGGGCGGAGAAGAACTGGGGAGCGAGGTCTTATCCGCAGCGCAGGAAGATAAAAATTCATTTCAAATGCTCTATCCTTCTGAAATTCCCATCCTCGAAAAAATAGAGGCTGTTGCCAAAAAGATATATGGAGCATCTGCAGTAGCCATGGAAGGAAAAATCCGCCGCAAGATCCGAAGAATAGAAAAACAAGGATTCGGGCATCTTCCTGTTTGTATTGCAAAGACACAATATTCCCTTTCCGCAGATGACCAGGCGCTGGGAAGACCCATGGATTTTACTTTGATAGTCACAGATGTCTCACTAAGTTCCGGGGCTGGATTTGTCATTGTTTATTGCGGAGATATTATGACCATGCCAGGACTGCCAAAATCTCCTTCTGCAGAAAAAATCGATATCAACATGAATGGGGAGATCACAGGACTCTCATAAATACTTTTAGTCAGGAGACAAAATGAATAAATTCATCAAGTACTTTCTTATCTTTATTATTGTTGATATTGTCATTATTGCCGGATACATCGGCATCAAAAGCCTTTCTTCAAAATCATCAGTATCACAAAAAACTGACTTTGAATGGGTCATGATCGACGAGTATTACACTCCAAAAAATTTCATCGAAGGATTTATCAAGAATGACGCCGAGGCCAGAGGGCTGCTTCCTGTCTCAATAAGAAATTACGGCAAAAACGAAAAATGTCTGAAAAAATTCAGGGGGAAAAATTTCGCCGGCCCCAAAAAGGCACAGCTCAATATGATGTTCAAGGATATGGAAGATTGGATGCTTATTGAGATGAAATACAAGCATGACAAAGAGCATGAGATCCAAAGAACCAATCTCTATATTTTAATAAAGGAAGAATGGCGTCTCGGCGACACCGGAATCCTGGTGAAATAAATAACTGCGTATCCCTCTTTTTATTTACAGTAACGGATATTTATGATAAAAAAAAGGTGTAAATTTCAATTTTATTCAATCAAAGAGAAAGGACTGAATCATGTGTGAATTGAGAGATGTTTATATTGTTGGGGCTGCAAGAACCCCTATCGGCAGCTTCCTTGGCTCACTAAAGAATTTCAAGGCTTCAGATCTCGGCGGATTTGCAATTAAAGCGGCTCTTGAACGGGCGGGAGTAACAGGGGACGACATCCACGAAGTCATCATGGGCAATGTTGTCTCAGCCGGAATCGGACAAGCCCCTGCCAAGCAAGCTATGGTGAAGGGAGGAATTCCCTATACGGTTAACAGCTTCTGCGTCAACAAGGTCTGCGGATCGGCATTAAAGGCCGTCTCCCTCGGGGCAAATTCCATATGGCTCGAAGAGAATGAGATCGTTGTCGCTGGAGGGATGGAGAACATGAGCCAGGCACCTCATCTTGTGTATGGTTTCCGGCAGGGCGTCAAGATGGGAGACATCAAAATGAAAGACGCCATGATCTATGACGGACTCTGGTGCGCATTCGATGACCAGCATATGGGATTAACCGGAGAAGTTATTGCGGAGAAATTCAACTGTTCCAGAGAAGAACAGGACGAATATGCTGCAAGCAGCCAGCAAAAAGCTGTCCATGCCATTGAAAAGGGATATTTTAAAGAAGAAATTATTCCTGTTCAGATTCCGCAAAGAAGGGGCGATCCAATCATCTTTGACACTGACGAAGGTCCACGTAAAGACACGACTGTAGAAAAATTGTCCAAGCTTCGCCCTGTATTTAAAAAGGATGGGACTGTTACGGCCGGAAATGCGTCTACTCTTAATGACAGTGCTGCAGCCCTGGTGCTGGCTTCAGAGGACGCTGTGAAGGAGAAGGGGCTAAAACCGTTGGCAAAAATTGTAGGATTTGCTAAAAATGCCCTGGAGCCGAAAATGGTCATGTATGCTCCTAAAGGCGCCATCGAAAAACTGCTGGCAAATACAGGATGGAAAATAGAAGACGTAGACCTTTTTGAGATCAATGAGGCCTTTTCATCCCAGCTTGTAGCCCTGATAAAAGATATGGGGTTAGACAGGGAAAAGATCAATGTCCACGGTGGAGCAGTTGCTCTCGGCCACCCCATAGGCGCTACAGGAGCCAGAATCATCATTACGCTGCTTTATGCCCTCAAACACCGAGGGCTAAAAAAAGGCATAGCAGCTCTGTGTTTAGGCGGAGGAGATGCCGCAGCTTTGGCCATTGAAATTGCCTGAAAAAGGAGAAATGATGGATATAAAAAAAATCGGCATTGTTGGGTCCGGCACCATGGGAAGGGGCATCGCTCAGACTGCTGCTGTCTCCGGGTTCGATGTAGTCCTCGAGGATGTAGGTGATGAATACCTTCAGCACGCCCTGAAAACAATCGACAAAAGTTTATCCAAGCTCATCGAGAAAGGGAGGATAGAGGCGGATAAAGATCAGATTATCGGCCGGATCAAAACAACAACCAACCTGACGGATCTAAAAGACACTGATTTTGTCATAGAAGCTGTTTTTGAAGATTTTGATGTCAAAAAAAACATCATCCTTGAACTGGATAAAATGCTGCCTCCCGAGATCATTATTACCTCCAATACTTCATCTATTTCAATTACCCGCCTGGCCGCATTGACTGACCGCCCCGAGAAATTCATGGGGATGCATTTCATGAATCCTGTTCCTCTTATGAAGCTTGTTGAATTGATAAAAGGCATCGCAACACTAGACGAAACTTTTACACAGGTCAGCGCCCTTGCTGAGGCAATGGGAAAGGTTCCCGTAGAAGCCGCTGATTACCCTGGTTTTATTGCCAACCGAATCCTTCTTACTATGATCAACGAAGCTGTTTTCGCCCTTATGGAGGGAGTGGGAACCGCTGAGGCTATCGACCAGGTCATGAAACTGGGAATGAACCATCCACTGGGGCCACTGGCTCTTGCAGATCTGATCGGATTGGATGTCTGCCTTGATATAATTGAAGTCCTTCACGATGGTTTTAAAGATCCCAAATACAGACCCTGCCCACTGCTTAAGAAAATGGTATATGCAGGATATCTCGGACGAAAAAGCGGCAGAGGGTTTTACGACTATTCACGTTGAAAATTGAAATAAAAGTATGACATCCACAGCTTTTATGAATATTCAATCTAGAGGAGAAAATAATATGAGCGATGAAAAAGAACAAAATGACACTGTCAAAGAAAAAGCTATTGAAGCAGCTGTACTACAAATAGAAAAACAGTTCGGAAAAGGCGCAGTCATGAAGCTGGGGCAGAAAGATGCTGCCGTCAAGATTCCGGCTATTCCCACAGGTTCCATCGCTTTTGACCTGGCGCTCGGTATTGGCGGATTTCCAAGGGGACGCGTTGTAGAGATTTTCGGACCGGAAGCCACCGGCAAAACAACGCTTGCCCTTCATGTGATCGCCGAAGCCCAAAAAATGGGGGGACAGGCTGCTTTTATCGATGCGGAACATGCCATGGACATGGCCTACGCGAGCAAAATCGGTATTGATGTGGACAATCTTCTCATATCCCAGCCTGATTACGGCGAACAGGCCCTGGAAATCGCCGAGGTTCTTGTCCGGAGTGGAGCTGTGGATGTGATTGTTATTGATTCTGTTGCCGCCCTTGTACCAAAGGCCGAATTGGAAGGTGAGATGGGGGATGCTCATATGGGACTCCAGGCCCGGCTCATGTCGCAGGCACTGAGAAAATTGACTGCTATTGTCGCACGTTCCAAGACCTGTTTTATATTTGTCAACCAGATCCGGGAAAAAATAGGGTTCTTTCTTGGAAGTCCGGAAACGACCACCGGTGGAAGAGCTCTAAAGTTCTATACTTCCTTGAGAATCGACATCCGCCGGATCGCGGCCATAAAAGACGGAGACAATATCATTGGCAACAGGGTCAAAGTCAAGATCGTTAAAAACAAGATGGCTCCTCCTTTCCGGTTCGCCCAGTTCGATCTCATTTTTGGGGTCGGCATCTCCAGAGAGGGAGACCTGATCGACTGCGGGGTTGACGTCGGACTTATTGAAAAGAGCGGCACATGGTACTCGTACCAAGGAGAACGTCTCGGCCAGGGCAAAGAAAACGTTAAGAAATTATTGGTAGAAAAACCCGAACTCGCTGAAGAACTCGACCTTAAGATCCGAAAAGAATACGGCCTGATTAATGACGAAAAAGAGGAATAACCACAAATTTTCATAAATAATTCAGGACAAAATGAATCCGAAGATCACGTAGAGGATTAAAGCCATTCCTCCGGCTAAAAGTGCATAGGGAAGTTGAGTTCGGACATGCTCGATATGGTCGGTTGCCGCTGCCATTGAAGAGATAATTGTCGTATCGGAAATCGGTGAGCAGTGGTCACCAAATACGCTCCCTCCCAGAACAGAAGCTATGATAAGTGCCGGATTAAGTCCGATAAGGTTTATCATCGGTATGGCAATGGGAATCATAATGGCAAATGTCCCCCAGGACGTTCCCGTCGAAAAGGCAATAAAGCAAGATATCAGAAAAAGTATGGCTGGAATTAGTCCTGGAATAATTGTGGACTTGGCTGCCTGGGCGACAAATGGACCGGTTCCAAGAACATCACAGATATCCCCGATCGTGAAGGCCAATATCATCAGGCTGGCCAGAGGAATCATACCGCCTACCCCTTTCATGAAAATATCAGTTATTTCTTTGGTCCGCATGATCCCCTGAATCCGATAGGCGACCGCACCTACCAAAAGGCCGGATATTACCGCCCATAGAACCGAAAGCGATCCTGAACCTTCCATCAGGTTGCCCTTCCCGGTTATGAGTAAAACAACAGGCATCATGATAACCATAACAGCGACAGGAAGAACCATGTTTATCGCCCGGGGCCGGACTCCTTCTTTTGCTTCCATCGCGACGACGTCATCTGAGATCAGGGGTGCTGCTCCTTCTTTCATCAATTCCCCTTTTTTTCGAACGCGCTCTTCAGCCTTTTTCATCGGGCCGAAATCCTTCTCAGTGAGAACAAAAAATATAACGAGCGCCAGGGCTATAAACGCATAAAAATTAAAAGGAATGGAGGCGAGAAAAACACGGATCGGCTGCTCGATACCCTGTGCAGCCAGAAGGCCGAGGATAAAAGCCCCCCAGGCATTCAGGGGAAGGATGATGCACTTGGGAGCTGATGTGGAATCCAGGATATAGCTCAATTTTTCACGAGATATTCTCAGTTTATCAAAAATCGGCCGAGAGACCGCTCCTGACACAAGGACACAGATACTGGATTCAATAAAAATAATGAGTCCCAGAAACCAGGCCAGGAGGCCGGCGGATTTACGGGTTTTTATGATACCTTTTCCCGTAATCCATTGGACAAATCCCTTCATCCCGCCGGAATATTGGGTAAAGGTAATAACAGCACCGATCATTGCACTGAAGAGAATAACGCGTGTATTATCCGCGTTATTAAAAACTGCAACCAGGGCGTTGACCGTATGAATGAACCCGGCCAAAGGATTCCATGAATTGATGATCGTCCAACCAAGCCAGATCCCGAAAACCAAAGAAATATAGACCTGCTTTGTCTTAATGGCAAGGAGAATAGCGAGAAGAGGGGGAAGAATTGAGAGCCAGCCGTATGTTTCCATAACGAATTAATGCAAAAAGATATAGCACGGCCCTGTTTTGAAGTCAAATTTGAAGGTGGGACCTTAAAAACTTGGCCGTGTATGACTTTTGGGATCTGATTACTTCCTCAGGTGTTCCCTGGACTACAATCTCACCTCCCTTATCGCCCCCTTCAGGTCCAAGATCGATGATATAATCGGCACACTTGATCAGATCAAGGTTGTGTTCGATCACAACCACTGTATGCCCCTCTTCAACCAGCCTCTGAAAAGCGGAAAGCAAGACAGTCACATCATCGGGATGTAGACCGATTGTTGGTTCGTCAAAAATGTAAAGTATCCTTTTTTCTCTCTTTTGAATGAGATGAAGAGCCAGTTTGATCCTCTGAGATTCTCCACCGGACAGGGTGGATGTAGGCTGTCCAAGGCGCAAATATCCTAATCCCACATCGATCAGAGGCGATAATTTTTTCAGGATCCTCGAACGATCGGAGAAAAAAACCAGCGCATCAGAAATACTTATACCCAGAACATCATCGATGTTCTTTTCCCTGTACCGGATCTCAAGGATCTCTTTCTTGAAACGCTTTCCCTTGCATGTTTCACATTTCAGGACCACATCTGAGAGAAATTGCATTTCTACAATCTGATGTCCGGCTCCCTTACACTCTTCGCACCGGCCTCCTGACGTATTAAAGGAAAAATAGCCCGGCCCAAACCCCTGGGCCTTTGCCTCCCGCGTCTGACTGAAGATCACACGGATATCATCCATGGCCTTTGTGTAGGTGGCCGGGATGGACCGGGGCGAAGTGCTTAATGGGGATTGGTCAACCATGATAATCCTGTCAATATGCTCTTTTCCCTCAATATTTTTAAACCCCTCCAGAGATTTCCCCTGCCATCCCATATAAAGGACATCATAAAGAAGAGTACTCTTTCCTGATCCTGAAACGCCGGTCAAACATGTAAAAGCATTCAAGGGAATACGGACATCGAGGTGTTTTAAATTGTGTTTGTGGGCATTGACGACAGTGATAAACTGGCGCACCTTTCGTCTTTCAGAGGGAATTTTAATGCATTTTTCTCCCCTCATATATTTGGCGGTCAGCGACTGGCCAGAATTTAAAAACGTTTTCATAGGACCGGAAAAAACGACCTCCCCGCCTTTTTCACCTGCCCAGGGTCCCAGATCAATAATATATTCTGCAGCTTTGATAATATCCGGGTCATGTTCAACGATCAAAACCGTATTACCGATATTCTTCAGTGACCTCAGGATTTCAATCAATCGATGGTTATCTCTGGCATGAAGACCCATGCTTGGCTCATCAAGAACGAAAAGCGTCCCAACCAGAGAAGAACTGAGCGCAGCGGCCAGGTTGATGCGCTGGGCCTCGCCTCCACTCAAAGTGAATGTGATTCGGTTAAGCGTAATATAATCCAGACCTACCTCGAGAAGAAAATTCAGACGACTTTGGATCTCAGCAATCAGCTTTTCCACAACCTGCCTCTCAAAAGGAGAAAGAGATAATGACCCAAAAAAATCATGGGCCTGCTTGACAGTCATCCTTGTAACTTCACTAATATTAAAGTTGTTGATCGTGACATTCAGTGCATAGGGGTTTAGGCGGCTCTGATCACAGGCCGGACAGGGGATATATTTCCTGTACCGGGCCAGTAATACCCTGACTTGAACTTTATATTTTTTTCTCTTTAAGCGCTCAAAAAAACCAAAGACACCTTTGTACTTACCTTCCCCCTCAAATACAAATCTCTGCCATTCTCTCTTCAGGTCTATAAAGGGGATGTCAGTCGGAATCCCTCTTTTTTGAGCTTCCTCAAGAAGCCTCCTCATCCGCTGGCGGGAAACCGGTTTTGTCCAGGGTACAACAGCGCCCTCCTCCAGGGAACGGTTTCTATCGGGGATAATCTTGTCCTCATCATAGACAGCCAGATCCCCGAAGCCATTACAGGCAGGACAGGCTCCCTGAGGGCTGTTGAACGAAAAAAGATTTGGAACAGGGTCGTCATACGGGAGATCACATTTTTTACACTCCAATATCTCTGAAAAAACATATTCATCATCCTGATCAGTTGTGACTTGGATTCTGCCACCTCCCTCTTTTAATCCGGTCTCCAACGAATCTACCAATCGATCCCTTTCCTCTCTGTCAAGGGACATCCTGTCGACAAGAACCTGCCAGCTTTTATTGTCAGCCGGTTTATCCAGATCAAGATCGACAAGTTTCCCCTCCTGTACGATCCGGTGATATCCCTTTTTCCTGATACTTAACAGGTTTTGTGTGTCCCGGGGGGAAAACATGATCCAGATCTTTCTCTCAGGCGGAAGTTTATACAGATTGGTGACAATAGCATCAATAGTATCGCGCCTGACCGGCCTGCCGCAATTCAAACAGTGGATTGTTCCTATCCGTGCATACAGGATCCTTAAGAAATCATATATCTCGGTCACTGTGGCCACAGTCGAGCGTGGATTTTTAGTGACAGCCTTCTGCTGTATAGCAATGGCAGGAGTAATGCCCTCGATGCGGTCAGCATCAGGTTTATCCATCCGTTCAAGGAACTGCCTTGCATAGGCGGAAAGAGATTCTATATATCTACGCTGCCCCTCAGCATAGAGTGTGTCAAAAGCCAGCGAGGACTTCCCGGAACCGGACACGCCTGTCACGATGATCTGCTTATTTAGGGG
>CBDVEQ010000046.1:0-14671 GCA_965373045.1 uncultured bacterium
ATCGCAGCAGGCCTGATCTTTATTCTGGCGCCTGATATCGTGGAAGTCTTTTTGTGAAACAAATGGATGCCCATGGTTCCGGACATGCAGATCCTCGCCCTGTCCGGCCTGGTCAGGGCTTTGATAAACACCACCGACCCCCTCCTTTTTGGGGTCGGAAAGCCGGGGATCGAAACGCGATGGCAGCTGGTCCGATTTGTCGTTCTGGCCGCTCTAATCTACCCCTTGACCCATTTATGGGGACTGTTCGGCGCATCTTTGGCGGTATTTTTGAGCCTGTTTGTTTCCAGTTTTGGCTTTAGCTGGTTCGCCGTCAAGATCTCCCGGTGTTCCTGGGGAGAATATCTCAAAATGATCGGCATTCCTCTGATCAGCGCAGTATCGGCTGTTCTCAGTATCCTTGGTTTGAAAACGTTTTTGGGCCGCGGACTACCGGAATTCATTCTTTTCGGACTGACGGGGGTGGTTGTATATCTGGGTATGACCCTTCTCTTTGACCGGCTTTGGGGCTTTCAAATATTCGGATTGATGCGGCAGGTTTTTCACTCAATTCTGGGTACGGGAAACAATCATGATCAATAATAAAAACAAGACTCCTTTCTTCAGCATCATCCTTCCTACCTACAACCGGTCTCAAATTCTCAATCGCGCGGTCCAAAGTATCCTGGATCAGCAGTATCCCCATTTTGAGCTGATCATTGTGGATGACTGTTCCCAGGATGATACACCACATGTTATCAATGGCCTTGAGAAAAAAGACACAAGGATCCGCAGCCTGCGGCTGGAGGAAAACCAGGGTCAATCCGGCGCACGTAACGCGGGTATCTTCTCCGCTCAAGGAGCCTGTATTGCGCTGATTGACGATGATGATGAAATCGTTCCCACATGGCTTTTTAAAGCCAATAAAAAAATAGCCTCCCTTCCGGAATCCTGGGGTGTCCTCTATCCCCGCCAATGGATCAAGGATGACATGACCGGAATCCCTTATCCCAATGTTGTCTCTCCCATGGAAGGTTATATTTTTAAAAGGCTTATGAAGGGAGAGCTGCTTCCCATCGGGGCGTCAGGTGCTTTTATCAAAAAGGAAGCCCTTTTGGAATGCGGAGGGTTTGATATTAACATGTTCGGTATCGAAGATTACGACCTGTGGTTCACCCTGTCCAAAAAGTGGACGTTCCACTTCATCAACGCGCCCCTCGTTATTGTGCATGAACACCAAGGACCCCGCATTTCCAGACCCGGTGAAAAAATGAACAGTACGCAGAAGCGCTTTATTCAGAAGTGGGAGAAGGACATGATCCGGTACGGAGGAAAGGAAATATTCTCCTGGCTCCAAAAAAAAAAGAATGCGGAAGATCTCTTCTCCCAAGTGAGAAAAAAAGTCTTTTTTGAAGGCCGCCGTGCCGCTCTGCGGTTTTTCCTAAGCGCCTGTTCAAAATCCAATTTCAGGATATTCATGAGCCTGAAAATCCTGTTGATCATTCTATTCGGCCTCAGGGTCTATGACATCCTCAGGCGCATACGCGGATCTTTCTATTGGAGTATTTATAAATTAAAACGACGAAAACACAATTTCTAACCTGGATTATTCACAAAAACATATGTCAGGCTATCGGCAGCTTTTATGAACAAAGCAGGTTAAATCCTTGACAGCTAAAACACATCATCTTAAACTAGCCTTTCATACCAACTTTGTAAACATACTGGAGGCATTTTATGAAAATCATACGTCTTTCCGAGGTCAGAGATAAAATAAAAGACCTTGTTCAAACAGCCAATTTTGAGCTACAGGATGATGTGCTCGATGTCATCAAAGATATGGAAGCTAAGGAGGAATCTCCGGCCGGAAAAGCCGTGTTCGAACAGATCCTTGAAAACTCCCGGATCGCACGGGAGGAAAAACTCGGGCTCTGTCAGGATACAGGCCTCGCGATATTTTTCGTGGAGATGGGCGAGGATGTAGAACTGGACAAAGACGACGGGCTTGGAAGTTTGAAAGACGCTATCTCCGAAGGCACACGCCTGGGATATGAGGAAGGCTATCTGAGAAAATCCGTTGTGGAAGATCCCATCAGGCGTAAAAATACCGGCGACAACACCCCTGTTTTTATCCACTGGGAACTGGAACCGGGAGAAATATTCAAGATCACATTTGTCGCTAAAGGCGGGGGAGCGGAAAACATGAGCGCAGTACGTATGTTTGCCCCTGCCGCAGGACAGGAAGGTGTAGAGAACTTTGTTGTGGAAACTGCTGATAAGGGAGGATCTAATCCCTGTCCTCCAATCGTGGTGGGTGTAGGAGTTGGAGGCAATTTTGAATATTCTGCCCTGCTCGCCAAAAAATCTCTTCTCAGAAAACCCCTCGGATCTCATAATCCCGATCCTTTTTATGCTGATATGGAAACGAGACTGCTGGAGAGGATCAACAATCTAGGCATTGGCCCACAGGGAATGGGAGGCCGGATAACAGCGTTAGCCGTTCATGTCGAGTCCTTCCCCTGTCATATCGCTTCCATGCCGGTTGCGGTCAACATCCAGTGCCATTCACACCGTGTGATGTCCTTTGAATTGTAAACCTTATCATTAGAGGAGAAAATAATGCCGTTTAAAGGATATGTGGAAATATCAGTGGAAGGATGCAAAGGATGCGGTTTATGCGTCCTTCATTGTCCCACCAAATGTCTGGAGCTCAACATGTCGGACACAAACAGCTACAGCATGCACTACTCCTATTTGAAGGAACCGGATAAATGCATTGCCTGCCAGAACTGCTCCATTATCTGTCCGGATGCAGCTATAACCGTTTATAAAAAGATCGCATAATAGGGAGGCGAAATTGGGTGAAATAAGATTAATGAAGGGGAATGAGGCCCTTGGCGAAGCAGCTATCCGTGCCGGCCTGCAGGGATACTTCGGGTATCCGATCACCCCTCAATCCGAAGTCATCGAATACCTGGCACAGGAAGAGCCCAAGTACGATTATGTTCTTATCCAGGCTGAAAGCGAGGTGGCTGCAGTCAATATGATGTACGGGGCCGGAGGCGCCGGAGCCCGCATCATGACGACCACATCCTCTCCGGGTTTTTCCCTGATGCAGGAAGGAGTCTCTTATCTTGTATGCACGGAGATTCCCTGTCTGTTCGCCAACATAGTGCGTGGAGGACCGGGACTTGGGACCATCCAGGCAAGTCAGGGAGATTATTTCCAGGCTACCAAGGGAGGGGGCCATGGAGACTACAACATGATCGTACTTGCCCCCAATTCTGTCCAGGAAATGGCGGACCACACATTCCTTGGATTCGAACTTGCGGATAAATACCGCAGCCCTGTTTTATTGTTATCAGACGGATCTATCGGACAGATGATGGAAAAAGTCGAACTCCCTGATCCAAAACCCTACAAACCCAATAAACCCTGGGCCACTGTAGGAAAACCGAAAAACAGAGAGAGGAACATCCTGACCTCCCTTTATATTTTGTCTGATGATATGGAAAAAAAGAACATTCACCTTCAGGCAAAATTTGAAGAAATGGAGAAAAATGAGGTCCGGTTCGAGGAATACAGAACAGAGGATGCTGAGATCATCATTACGGCTTTTGGCTTGACCTCAAGGATATCTAAAAAAGCTGTGGATATCGGAAGGGAATCCGGTATTAAGCTTGGACTTTTCCGGCCTATCACACTCTGGCCCTTTCCAAAAAAAAGGATAGAGGAACTCGCTTCAAAAAAAGAGGTGAAATTCTTCATTTCCGTTGAGATGAACGCAGGCCAGATGAAAGAAGATGTCATGCTGAATGTTTACGGTAAAAAACCTGTCTATTTCTTCGGCCGGTTTGGTGGGATCATACCCACACCTGAAGAGATCCTGGGAGCAATAAAATCACATCTATAGAAAAGAGAAGAGGCCAAGGGCCAAGGGCCAAAGGCCAAAGTAAGACGTCATTCCCACGAAAGTGGGAATCCAGGATAAGAGAAGAGGCCTAAAGTCATTTAATATATAGGCCAAGAGAGAAAGGAGTTATTGAATGAAGGAAGGATATGAACTGTTATACAAGCGGCCTAAAACATTATTGGATAAAAGAATGCACTACTGCCCCGGCTGTTTTCATTCCACAATACACAAACTGATAATGGAGGTAGTGGAAGAGCTGGATATTCAGGACAGGACAGTGGGTGTTTGCCCGGTCGGCTGTTCGGTTTTTGCATACGATTATTTGGATATCGACATGCAGGAAGCGGCACATGGACGTGCTGCTGCGGTCGCCACCGGCATTAAACGTATGCTGCCGGACAGGATCGTGTTTTCATATCAGGGCGACGGAGATCTGGCCGCCATCGGCACAGCAGAAACCCTACATGCATGCAACAGGGGAGAAAATTTTACTTTTATATTTATTAACAACGGGATCTACGGCATGACAGGAGGTCAGATGGCGCCCACGACCCTAGAAGGCCAGAAGACCTCAACATCTCCCTATGGCAGAAACACATCCACAGCAGGAATGCCCATGAAAATGGCTGAGATCATTGCAACCTTTGAAAAGGTCTATTATGTAGAACGCGTCAGCTGCAATACTCCGGCTAATACAAGAAAAGCACGAAAGGCTATTAAAAAATCTTTTGAATATCAGATGCAGGACAGGGGTACTTCCTTTATCGAAGTCGCTTCCAACTGCCCTTCCGGATGGAAATGCACTCCGATCGAATCGTTGGACTGGATCAAAGACCAGGTACTCCCCTACTATCCCCTCGGTGTCTTGAAGGACCTGGGTAAAGAGGAGGTCAAATAATGCTGCAGGAAATGATCTTTGCTGGCTTCGGAGGACAAGGAGTTCTCTCCATGGGAACCATCCTGGCCTACGCGGCTATGAAAGAAGGTAAAGAAGTCAGTTGGATGCCGTCCTATGGCCCGGAAATGAGGGGCGGAACAGCAAACTGCATAGTTAATATCAGCAACCAGCCGATCTCTTCGCCTGTTGTGAATGAATATGATCTCGGGGTTGTGCTCAACCAACCATCATTGAAAAAATTCGAGCCCAAGGTCAAAAATGGAGGGATACTGATCTGGGAGAGCACAAATATCAAGGAAGCTCCAAAACGGACGGATATCCAGCTCTACGCACTGCCTGCAGTTGAAATAGCTACGAATGAGCTTAAGAATGTCAAGGTCATGAACATGATCGTTCTTGGCGCCCTGCTCAAACTCAAACAGATCGTTAAGAAAGAATCTGTTCTTATCGCATTAAAAGCAGCATTGCCTGAGCGCCACCACCATCTTTTGCCTCTTAATGAAAAGGCCATCAATCTTGGAATGAACCTATTTTGAAAACTCTTTGATATATTTTGCTATTGCATCTCTAGTCACGACTCCAACATGTCTATGAGCAATCGCTCCTTTTGAATCAATGATAATGGTCGAAGGTATATAGTTCCCCGGCTGAAATGCTTGGACAATCTCGTCCGTGGCCATGGCTACTGGGTAATTGATATCATTGTCCTTTACGAACTGGCGAACTTTATCCTCAGTGTCGCTTACAGCCAGGCCCAGAATTTCCAGTCCCTCATCTTTAAACTCATCATAGGCTTTGATAAAATACGGGATTTCCTTCAGGCAGGGAGGACACCATGTCGCCCAGAAATTTACGATGATAACTTTGCCTTCAAGGTCTTTGGAATCCAGAATATTTCCGTTCAAATCAGCAATCTGAAAAGCCGGCGCTTTTTCGGCTTCTCCGGCCTTTCCCGCTGTGGCTGTATTTTCCGAAGCCCCACAATTTATTATCATCAAAAGCACCGGGATTAATATTAATAAATTTCTCTTCATTTTTTACTCCATAATGAGATACAAAGGGTTCGAGGATTCAAGGGTTCAAGGATTCAAGTGCTTTTCTTTCTAACGATTTAATAAGCGCCTTAAAAATCCACTCAGCCTCTCCTCTCCCCTCGTCTTTATCGCCTCTCCGTCATCCTCACGCAGGCGGAGATCCAGTTCCTAAAGTTTATTGAGTTTCTTGACTTCAACGACTCCAATAGACTTCTATAGACTCTTACCATCTGTATGTGATCCCAGCCCACGTAAATCCAGAACCAAAGGCAACCATAACAATATTATCGCCCTTTTTTAACCGGCCCTCAGTAAACATCTCATGTACGCCGATAGGAATGGTAGCAGCAGACATGTTTCCATATTTGTGAATATTTGTAAAAACTTTCTCCTCGGGAAGACCCAACCGGTTTCCCGTAGCCTTAACAATTCGAATATTGGCTTGATGGGGAAAAAGATAATCAATATCTTTTGTCTCCAAACCTGCTTTTTTGACTGCTTCAACAGCGGCCAGGCCCATTTTTTTAACTGCATGTTTAAAGACCTCGTTCCCCTTCATATGAAGATATTGAAGGTCTTCATCAACATTCTCTTTCCTAATTGGAACCCGCGAACCTCCTCCCGGCATAAAAAGAAGGTCTCCCAGATTTCCATCCGCCTTCCAGTAATAAGAAAGCATTCCGGATTCATCCCGGCTCTCTTCAAGAACAGCTGCCCCTGCGCCGTCTCCAAACAATACACATGTATTGCGGTCTTTCCAGTTGGTTATCTTTGTCAAAGATTCAACCGCGATCAGCAAAATACGCTTGGATGTTTCACTCAATATTAGACTTTCGCTTAAAATCATACCGTAGAGAAAACCGGAACAGGCCCCTGCTATATCAAAAGAAGGAATAGGCCCGGCTCCCAGTCCCTTCTGAACCCAGCATGCAGTGGATGGAAAGGGAGTATCCGGAGTTACGGACGCGACCATGATCAGATCAATATCATCAATAGTTATGCCTGCATTTTTGATCGCCATCTTTGCAGCCCCAATGGCAAGGTCTGAAGAAGCCTGATTTTCTGAGGCAATCCGTCTCTCTTTGATACCTGTTCGAGTAGTGATCCATTCATCAGACGTATCCACTATTTTTTCCAGATCTGCATTGGTTAGAACTTTATCAGGGACACACATTCCAGTCCCGATGATCTTGATTTTCCGTTTCTGCATATCCATTATTACCTTAAAAGCATTATTCTATAGCATACTTGCCCCTGATTTGCAAATATGGCAGAATAAACGAAGACAAGTAAAAAGTCTATCGGAGTCTATTGAGGTCTATAGGAGTTTATTGAAGTCGAAGAAGGCCAAGGGCCAAAGGCCAAAGTAAGACGTCATTCCCACGAAAGTGGGAATCCAGTATAAGAGAAGAGGGCCAAAGAATAAAAGAGAGGGTTCGAGGATACGAGTGAAAAGAATACAACATCTACCGGTTATTATTTTGCTGGTTGTCATTTTTACTGCAACTCCGATGGCTATCCGGGCTCAAATGAAGATCGGACAATACTTGGACGAAGCGCCATTCCGCACCTGGAATACTCTCGGGATCAGTTCTGGCCGGATCCTCGGGATGGGCAACGTCCGGTTCGCCATGCCATCAGGTATCTCTGCAGCTTTAGGGAATCCTGCTCTACTGACTGAATATCCAAAGTTTACATTTTCATTCAGCGGATCCATTAATTCTGCGTCCATCTACCGATATGGAATTGTCAATACCGGAGTCCTTTTCAGCTTGGATGGCAATCTTTTCGCACGTCAATTTCTTTTTGACCAAGCCGGCCTCACATTCAATTGGAATGGATGGGGATTGGGAATCAATTTCGGCACCCTTGAAACATACATCCGTCCTTCGGCACTATATGAGGAGGAGTGGAGAGGCTCTCCCTATTATACAATAGAATATTTACAGAAAGGCCTCCTTCATAATCTCAATTTTTCACTGGCGAAAAGAATTTCTTCATTTCTTTCCATCGGGGTTGGCATAAATTCTGTATTCGGAAACTGGGAAAAGAGCGTTGTAGAACACTGGTCCCTATTCGGAAGAAAAATAACAGATAATAAAAGCCAAAACTTCAAGGGGATATTTTTTAATGCCGGCTTCATATTCCATCTCAACGAAAAATGGCTACTATCTGCCATAATCCGAAGCCCGTTCACCAAAAAAGGAGATGCGCAGAGCCTGCTGCGTTATGAAGATCCAACAGGGAATACGGATATCCGGATCCAGGCAGAGGCCCGGAATACATATAACATGCCCCTTGTTATCGGCGCTGGAACAAGTTATTCCTTCTCAGAGAGATTCCGCGCCGGGGCAGATATCAGCTTCTTCAATTGGTCAAAATACACACTCCACTACTTCGATGAAGATTTTGACAGAAGCTTCAAAAACATCATCAAGGTCAATGCTGGACTGGAATATTTCAATTTCATTATGTTATTCCGAAAAAGGATAAAAACTTTTTTAAGGACAGGTTTTATCTACGATCCCCAGCCCATACAGGATCTTGATTCCCACTACCTGTATCTTACATTAGGGACCGGTTTTCGATTGGGAAAGTTCTCTCTGGATGTCGGGATGATGATCGGAAAAGAATACGGGTCGGGAAACGGACTTTTTGCTCAGAAAAGCATTATAACAGCAACCTATGAATTAGATTAAGATCATGAAAAAGAAGAAAAAAGTTGTAGCATCTATTCTATTTATCCTGGTTTTATTTTTAGGATCAATACTCGGCCAGGATTACAATACCCGGGAGATCATCAGCATAGAGATGAAGCCGGATATTTTAAGCAGGATCAAAACCGTTCCTCTGGACTATCTCATGGAGCGGAACAGCAGACTGTATATTGTTGCCTCCTTCCAGGATCTTGATATTCTTAAGACACAGAACATTCCATTTGTCATAGAATCAGAAACATTCTATCGCAGGCATTTCGAGGACATCTCTGCCCAATCCAGCATCAACGGCGCTTTTCATTCTTACCGGGAAGTCGAAAAGGAAATGACGGATCTGGCCCAAAATTATCCCTCTATCGCCAAACTCGTTGATATCGGTGACAGTCTTGAGGGGCGGAATATCTATGCATTAAAGATCAGCGGCAACGTTGACATTGATGAAAAGGAGCCGGGGATCATCATCACAGGCTGCCACCATGCCCGGGAATGGATCTCCGTGGAAGTCCCCTTACTTCTCTGTAAACATCTTGTTGAAAATTATGCGTCCAATCCAGAGATCAAAAAGCTTGTGAACCTGAGTGAAATATGGATTATCCCTCTTGTCAATCCGGATGGACTGGAATACACCATCCATTATTACCGTTACTGGCGAAAAAACCGGAGAGATAACGGCAGCGGAAGCTTTGGCGTAGACCCGAACAGGAACTATGGATTCATGTGGGGTTTTGATAATGTCGGATCAAGCTCAAACCCTGATTCCGGGACTTATCGCGGAACTGCTCCATTTTCCGAACCTGAAACTCAGGCCATCCGCGACCTTTTCCCTGGACACGATTTCCAGGCGCTTCTCTCCTATCACAGCTTTTCCCAGGTCATCCTTTATCCATGGGGTTATAAAATAGAACCGTCCCCAAATGAAAATCTTTTAAGAGGCATGGCCCAAGACATGTCTGACTTGATGCGTCAGGTGAATGGACGTGTTTATGATGTACAGAGGGCAGGAGCTGGTTTTTATCTCACAAACGGAGATACGACAGACTGGTCCTACGGCACTTATTCTATTCCTTCATTCACATTTGAACTGCCCCCTGTCGACCAGAGCCATGGCGGCTTTTTTAATGCGGAATCAGACATTCAGGCTATCTTCAATGAAAATCTCCCAGCCGCGCTCTATTTGATCAACTGGTCCATTCTCAACTGGGATGGAACCCCGGACAATACCGGGGCGGCAAAAGATAAAAAGAGAGGGGTCAAGGATTCAAGGGGTCGAGGGATCGAGAAGAGGCCATAGGTGAACGGCCAAAATAACTGGATTCCCGTTTCCACGGGAATGACGGAAATTAAATGACCTTGGGCTAAGCTGCTTTGGGCTTTGGGCCTCTTTATTTGATTTGACAAATCTTCTTCATCTGGTTTTAATAAACAGGATAATTTAATTATGAAAGATATACTTTCCTATTTTTCTATTCAGACTCCTCAGTCTGGAACAGAGGGTGGTTTGCCCTACTGGATCTTTTGGTTCCTTCTCTCCATTATTTTATTACTCATAATATTTATTTTCCTCAGAGATAAAAAAATGAGACAGAGACTTAACCAATTTTTATTCCTGACCAAGCAAAAACTGGTGAGGCTTGGACTCCAGAAAAAGCTTAACAGCGAAAAAAGAAAAAACCCCGGCTTTTTTCGTGATATAGGGAAAACATCCAATGAAAAAAAGATCCGGCTGCCCGGCGATGAAAAACTCGTAAAAAAAATACACGGGCTGGAAAAAAAGAAGGCGAACTGGCAAAAAGAAATTCAGACCATAAACTCAAAGATCGATGAACTCAAAGTCAACTTTGAGAAAGCTGCTCTGGAACTGGACACTGAGAAGTCCGGATATGAAGAAGGCAAAAAACAACCAGTGCTTGAAAAAAACAGGATCAAGGAAGAATTGTCTGAAGAGGAATCCATTGTTCGCACATTTCATAAAGATCTGAAAAAAATCGAAAAAAATCTCAGCTCGGCGGGAAAATCCCTTGAGGAACTATACAATAACGAAAAAAAAGGCGTCGAGGAAAAAGTCGTTAAAGAAAAAGAGCTGAATAACACCATTAAAAAACTGGAAGACAGGAAGAATACGATCGACAAAAAACTTCCCGGGACGCAGCAAAAAATGGAAAAACTCACTGAACAGCAGATTGAGATTCAAAAAAACATCCTGGGATTTAATGACAAGATCGAGGATGTAGTTGAGAGAAAAAAACAAAAAAGCCAGCAATATCACAAAGAAGTAAGAGAATGGGAAAAGGACAGGGAGAAAAACCAGGATCACATCAAAGATATTGACAAACGGATATCCCCTCTTTTCCAGGAATTGGGAGAGTTGATGGATAAATCCAGGATCGACAATAAAGACCTCTCCCTGCTTTACAGTCAGGTCGATAGAGCAAATAAGCGTATCTCTGACCTGGAAAAACAGATTAAAAACTTAGAATAGGCCAAGGGCGGCTATCGCCAGCGAGAAACGCGAGAAAAGTAATTAAAATAGCTTTGGGCTAAGTTGCTTTGGGCTTTGGGCCTCTTTTACCTTTAATTTTAGAATATATATTCATGTCCAAGAAGAAGATCCTTGTTCACATCTGCTGTGCTCCGGATGCACTCTATGTTCTGAGCCTCCTTAAAGAGAAGTATGAAGTCTCCGGGTGTTTTTATAATCCAAATATCCACCCTGAGGAAGAGTACAGGCTTCGACTGGCAGAAACAAAAAAAGTGGCCAATATCGTCAAATTCAACCTGATCGAGGGACCTTATAATGTGGAGGAGTGGACTCGTTTTACAATAAAATACAAAGACGAACCTGAGAAGGGAAGACGGTGTGACATCTGTTACGCGCTCAGATTAAAAAGCACGGCTCAAAAAGCATCTGAACTCCATTTTGACTGTTTCACAACAGTTATGAGCCTCAGCCCTCTGAAAAAAGCGGATACTCTTAACCGGATCGGCAGGATGTTCGCCAAAAGATACAATATTCCTTTCCTGGAGGCTGATTTTAAAAAAAAGGCCGGTTTTCATAAAAGTGTCCTTTTAAGCCGGGACCACGGCCTTTACAGGCAGAACTACTGCGGCTGTTCCTATTCACTGAGGGACAGGATAAAATGACTTCTTCCCAACATTCAGCCATAGACATCACGGTTTTTGGTGTTGTCCAGGGAGTCGGATTCCGTCCTTTCATTTACCGCCTGGCCAAAAAACTGCATTACACGGGATGGGTAAAAAACACCGGTTTTGGTGTAAAAATCCATCTGGAACAAAAACAGGAAGTAGATTTTTTGGATTTTCTCGACAAACTGGATACAGACAGGCCTCCTCTTTCCCAGATCGACGAGGTCTCAACATCACCATCAACATTCACCGGTTTAAAGAATTTCACTATACAGAAGACCACAGAAGGAGAAAGTTTTGTATTTATTTCCCCGGACATCTCGATCTGTGATAACTGCATACGCGAGATGAAAACGCCCTCGAACAGGCGGTATCTGTACCCGTTCATAAACTGCACAGACTGCGGCCCCCGTTATACCATTGTAAAATCCCTGCCCTATGACAGAGATCAAACAACTATGCACACTTTTAGGATGTGTAAAAACTGCCGAAAGGAATATCTTGACCCACTTGACAGACGCTACCACGCCCAACCCATCGCCTGCCCTGTATGCGGACCTCAGATCGAACTGATCACAACCAGGACGAAAAAGCCGGTTAAAGATCCTATTTCCAGTGCGATCCAATTTGTCCGTGAGGGAAAGATCCTGGCTGTCAAAGGACTGGGAGGCTTCCACCTGATCTGCTCCCCTTTCCACCCGAAAGCCATCCAGCATCTCAGGAAAATTAAATCACGCATGACAAAACCCCTGGCGCTCATGGCTAAAAACACAGAGCATATCCAAAAATTCGCCTATGTGAATGAGCCAGAACATAAAATGCTGGAATCGGCTCGGCGCCCCATTGTCCTCCTGAAAAAAAAGAATGATATCGATGGTATCGCCCCATTTCTGGATGAACTGGGATTTATGCTCGCTTATACACCACTTCACTACCTCCTTCTTGAAGAACTGGACATAATCGTAGCGACCAGCTCCAATAAAAAAGACTCTCCCATCATGAAAGATGAGGAAGAAGGAGTTTTTGAACTGTGCGATTATATCCTAACTCATGACCGGCCCATTCATATGAGAGCAGATGACTCGGTCATGAAAATCATAAACAGAGAGCCTTTATTCATCCGTAGAGCCCGCGGGTATGTTCCCTATCCCCAGAAAACACATAACAGTCTGCACAGCACAAAACATCTCCTGGCCCTGGGAGGCGAGCTCAAAGACACATTGTCGTTGTATAAAAACGGCTATGTCATAACCAGCCAGTTTCTGGGAGACCTGGACGAGTACCAGAACTACAGATATTTTGAAGAAACACTCCGGCATCTCAAAGGGCTGTTCAAAGTTGATCCAGAGTATGTGATCACCGACCTCCATCCCGACTTTCACACCACGCGCTACGCCCGGAACACCGGCCTTCCTCATATACAAGTTCAACACCATTTCGCCCATGTGCTGGCCCCGCTTCTCGAACATAATTTTCCCCCGGGAAAAAAGGCGTTGGGAGTTGCTTTGGACGGGTTCGGATATGGCGATGACGGACATGCCTGGGGAGGAGAATTCCTTCTGTTCGACTATTCCGATTATTTACGGTTTGCGCATTTTCAATATGTTCCCATGCCCGGGGGAGACCTTGCTTCCAAACAACCATGGAGAATGGCCCTTTCCTACCTTCGAGATGCTTTCGGAAATCATTTGCCCGATGTTAGGGCTTTCAGCGGAATCCCAGGGAATCTGATTAAGGGAGTGACAGAGATGATGGACAAAAACATCAACAGCCCTCTCTCTTCGAGCTGCGGAAGACTGTTCGATGCTGTTTCCTTCCTTTCTGGCATTGCTCCCCGTGAAGTGGAATTTGAAGCCGAGGCTCCAATGCGATTTGAATCTGCAGCAGAACCGGAATGTTCAGATACCTATGATTTTTCCATCAATAACACCAACCTGCCCTATCAAGTCTCATTCCGTGAAACCATACTTTCCCTCCTTGAAGATGTTAACAAGGGTATCCCTGTCAGCACCATTTCCGCTAAATTCCATAACACACTGGCTAAAGTCATCCTGACCACAGCAATATCTGCCCGGATCGCATACAAGATCGACACTGTTGTCCTGGGCGGAGGTGTCTTTCTCAACGGCTTTCTCCTCAAAACAACGATACGCCTTCTGGAAAACAACAAGTTTAAAGTACTAAGGCCGGTCCTCTATTCCCCCAACGATGAATCCATCTCCCTGGGGCAGATCGCTCACGCGCTGAGAATCATATAAAAAGAGAGGGTTCAAGGATTCAAGGGGTCGAGGATCCAAGGATTCAAGAAGAAAGTTTGATCTTTATTCCTCCGAATAAAGAAAAAATAAAGTTCGAAAGAAGACCTAAAAGAAAGCCTATAATTCCCAGAAAAGCAAATCCTGAGATGCCCCCGTAAAGACTGTAGATCACGCCTCCGGCCAGGCTTCCGTGCAGGTCCCGGATAAAAACCGGCGTTAACAGTTGGAGCCCGGGCAGATAACCGGTCGCTCCAGCAAAAACCCCCAGCACTATCCCTATGAACAGCCCCACCCCGCCTAAATGAATAAGCAGTGAAAAGGCGCTGATCGATCGGACCTCATAATATTCGACCTGCTCTCCCTCTGGAATCTCATCTGTGTCTATTCCCCAATCATCTGTGTTCCCACTGCAATCCGGAGATATTTGAATTGGACGCTTGGCTTTTTCCGACAGTATGTTCCCCTTGCATTTGACACAGACTTCGGTCTCCAGATCATTCTCAGCCCCACAGTAAATACAGATGGCTTTCCTGTCTTGAAGAGACGGAGGTTGATCTTGAACCCACTTCTTTCCATCAAAATGGTACCACTTGCCGGTCTGTGCTCCTATGGTCCAATATCGCCCATCATTGTCCTTTAGCTGTAACTGCTTCAAGCGTGTTTTAAACTCTGTTTCTAAGATTTTATTCTGTTTGAACTGTTTTTTCAGGCTTTTAAATTCCTTTTGA
>CBDVEQ010000047.1:0-14590 GCA_965373045.1 uncultured bacterium
CATTGCACGAAAGGTCCGGGAACTTGGGGTTTTTTCAGAAATACTTCCTTACAATGTTCCGATTTCGAGGTTGAGAGAAAAAGATCCTGCGGCTTTTCTTTACAGAAAACAAATGCTGGAAATACCAGTGCAGGTTGGGAGATTTTGAGTCCAGCGCGTTATTAATTTTTGTTAATCATTTCTCAAGATAATCAATGAATATTGAGAATATCTAAATATTTAAGTGAAGTTTAAGAAATATAAAGCTTTTTTTACTCTCCCCTTATGGCTATTCGTCAATGGATAAATTCTCCGATATGGACCGGAGTTCATTAAAGGCTTCGTTAGATATCATAAGGAACTCGAGTCCGACATCAAATCGGCCTTCAGAACCCGGAGGAAGTTTTTCTATCCACACCACTTTTGCAGTGGTTTTTACCGATCTTCCAGATGGGAGATCGAGCTCGATTTGCACCCCTTTTCCCTCTTTGAGAGGCTCATCACTGAAAATCCTCATTCCTATAGGACTTATGTCGGATATTGGGCGCTTTTCTCCATGCAGCCTGGGGGGCCCATAAAACCTGGGCTGAGAGTGTAAGATTCGAGCCTTCACCCGTGGATAGCGCCGTTTTTCAGATTCTGATCTGATAGGATTCATCGTTGTTTAACCTTCCTTAAAGTTATACTAATTTCGGTTTTTGTAGAGGGAATAATAAAAAAAAGGCACTGCTGTGTCAAGAAATTCTTACTTATTCCACTTTGATATTATTGTGGAAAGGATTTTGTTCCTAAAGAAATTAGTTTCACCTAGATATAGAGGCAAGTAAATCCTCTCTAGGGGTGATTTTCAGGGTGATATTTTTCGTATTTCAAATAAATACTTCCTCCATAAGTGCGCAGGTCCACTTCCCGGGGTAATACCCATGGAAACAGGGTCTGTCAGTCCGCAAGAGCTATTGGATGCCAGTTGATCGAGGTTTGGTGTTTTGGCGGCCTCAAGCTCACCTTCATGGCCGAATAACCTCCCCCTCACAATGTCCAACAGGAACTGCTAATGGAAGCTGAGGAGTGGGAGAATATTTCTAAAGGCCACTGAAGTTGTTTTTTGACGATTCAAGGGCGTAGTCTATCGTAAGCTTGATGGTTTGGGAGGTTCTGGTTTATTTTTTTGCTTTTCCAGTCATTGACATAGTGATTTCGTGTGTGCTATTTTATTTTTTGATAACAGCAGGTGGGAATTCTGGGAAATTGTGAGAGATTTTGAGCAAACCTAAAAAGGATATTCTTATATTGTTAGGATGCAAGAGAGCCCCAGTGAGGCAGGAATAGAAGAGAACCACGCTAAATTGACTATTGTATCTATTTTTTGTATATTAACGAAAAAAAGGGTGTGCGAATGCGAAAGCAATTGATTCATGCAACAGCTATGAGGCGCCATTCAAAAATCTCATACTGCATTGGTATCATTATCTTGATATCAACACCTCTTCTCTGGTCACAGAATCCGAAAAAGGAAATCGCCCTCTCAAAGTTCTTAAAGCCATCTGGCAAGATCGCCCTTTCTTCCTTCATCTTATTAGATGAGGATAATAGCTCACACATTATTTTAGTCGAAAAGAGAAGTCAAAGGCTTTTGGTGCTGAGTAAACAGAATGCCTCTTTAGTCATAGAGAATTCTTATTTATGTTCTACAGGAAAGATAAGTGGAAATAAACAAGAATCGGGCGACATGAAAACTCCAGAAGGAATTTATTTTCTTCGGAAAAAAATTGATTCCTCTGCTTTGCCCCCCAAATATGGGGCAGGTGCTTATGTCTTAGATTACCCAAATGGATTTGATAAACTTGAAAAAAGGAAAGGTTCCGGTATCTGGATTCATGGTACAAATGAGCCTGAACGATTGGAAAAATCAATGAATACCCGGGGCTGTGTTATCTTGAAAAATGAATCCTTTATAGATCTCGCCAAATATATCAGACTCTATAAAACTCCAGTAGTTATAGTGGATGAAATTCAATACAGAAAAATAGAGTTTCTAAATAGAGATAATAAAGAAATAATGGAGTTTCTTGAAAATTGGAAAAAGAGCTGGGAATCAAAAAATTTAGATGACTATATCAAGATCTATTCAAAAAATTTTAGACGTGAGAAAATGAATATCGGGGCGTACCGATCCTATAAAAAAAGGTTATTCAGAACATATGATTGGATCAAGCTTCGCTTAAGCAATGTTCAAATATTTCGTACTCCACAGTATATCTTGATTAACCTCCTTCAGGACTATTCTTCAGATAGATACTCTGATTTTGGTGTCAAACAATTATTTTTAATAAAAGAAAATAACTCTTACAGAATCATAAAAGAAAAATGGATAGAAATTTAAAACTAATTTTGCAAAATATCTGATGGACATAAAGTCAATTCTTAGCACAGCAAAAAAAGACTCTATTACAATATTCATCTTTCGTGGAGCGAATGAAATCAAAAAGATCTACTTGCGCTCTTTTTATCTTAAATTACTCGGATTTACAGGCTTGTTTTTCCTTATATGCTTTCTTGTATTGATAATCAGCGGTATATACTTAGGCAGATCAAACGAATTGTTGGCACAAAGAGTTTCCTCATTGGAACTAGCAGCGAGCCTAAAAAAAACAGCTCTGGGAAAGAAACAGGTGAAACGCGAGGAGGCTCTGAGGGACAAAGAAAAACAATCCATTCCAGCTGAGCCATCCACAGAAACTCAAAGAATATCCATATCGGAAATTACCTCCGATACATTGGATATAGTTGATCTATCTATAATCCCAGACTATACAGGCTCTCTTATTCGGATATTCTTTTTATTAAACAATACTAGAAAAGACAGGACAATCAGTGGATATGTAACAATTTTGGGATTCTCTGAGGATTTTGATACAAATCTATATTCATCATATCCCGCAACCATAAAACTGAATGAAGACTACAATCCAGTTAATTATCGATTTGGCGAACGTTTCTCGATAAACCGTTTCAGAACTATCGAAGCAACATTAGCAAACCTGGCTCCAAATAATAATGTAAAGTTTATTGTGATTACATCATATTCAACAATCGGTGAGATACTTCTGAGAAAGATTATAGAACTATGACTCTATCCAGAACATATAAAATCTTGTTTCTTATTCCAATCATCATAATATCATCCTTTCTCCTGACACATTCCGCATCTGTGAATAAAAAATCCTTTCATCAGGAAATCTACTTCAAAAACACTCCTTATGAGCTGAACGTCTACAGGATTAATGGACGGCAGCCAGGCAAGACAATGCTCATCATAGGCGGAATCCATGGTGAACCTGGGGGTTACCTTTCTGCAGACCATTATGTAGATATGAAACTTGAGAAGGGATCTTTAATTGTCGTCCCCAGGGCTAATTTCTACACCATAATGAAAGATGAAAGAGGCATCAGTGGGGACATGAATCGAAAATTCACAAATGATAAACCTGCAAAAGATTATGATTCACAGATAGTAGAAATACTGAAAAATCTTATTTCTGAATCTAATATTCTCTTAAATCTCCACGAAGGATCTGGCTTCTATCGTGATGAATATATTTCTGAGAGAAGAAACCCCAAGAGATATGGCCAATCCATCATAGTTGATGCAGATATCTATAACCAGAAGGACTCATCCAAATCAGTAAACTTAAAAGAAATCGCGGAAGAAGTGATCGAAAACATCAATAAAAAAATTGAAAACAAGGAATTTCATTTTTATTTTAATAACCACAACACGTTTTCCCCAAATACAAAACATCTTGAGCAGAGGAGATCTGCCACTTATTATGCGCTTTCCAATTTCGGCATTCCTGCCTTCGGAATAGAGTCTTCCTCTGATATTAAGGATATTGAAACTAAAGTAAGGCACCAAATATGGACCATCAACGAATTTATGAAGATATTTGATATTGTGCCAGAAATTCCCGGATTATATTTAGATTATCCAGAATTAGAATTCATTATCATATCAGTCAACAATGCCAATCCCATCATGGTCCTCAACAAAGAAACGCTCTATATAAGCAAAAACGACGAAATAGAAATCAGTCATATAGAGTCTAATTATAAGCGAGGGCTTTCGGCTGATGTTTTAGGTCATGGGAATGAGAATGACATTGGGACTCGATTAAGAATACAAAAGCCTACCACAATAATAGTAAAAAAGGATAAGTATCCCTGCGGAGAGATTGACGTTCAATTTGCAAAAGCAATATATTACAAAGAAGTCGTTAGAGATGTTTCGCGATTAAACCATCTGGTAATCGAAATCAATGGCAACATTGAAGTAGTGGATGCAGACAGTTTTATTGATGTCACAAAGGGTGAAATAATTAGGATAATTGACTCTATCCCTCCAATCAAGAATAAACCCGATCGCCGATTAAATTTCTACGGATTCGTTCCTAAAGGAAAAACCAAGAAAAAAGATGATACAAACTGCAACATCAATACTGCAAGAGACCTCATAAGCCGTTTCTCCAGAAATGGAGAAGGGAAAATCTATGAAATTAGACTATTATCCCAAGGGAACATCATCACTACTTTTCTCCTCAGGTTGACTGCCCCCAAGTTAGAGTATGTCGCCATTCGCACAAAAAATAACTCTTATAGAGTAAAAGATGGCGAAAGTATTTCTTTCAATAGAGGCGACCAAATAGTAGTTGAAATGGCCCAGACTAATATTAGAAAAAGTAGAGGGATAAAAGTGAATTTTAAAGGCTTTTTTGGTGCTGGTGACGGTGAGGATAGGAATAAGAAAATCGACCTCAATCATACATTATTAAAAAGATTTTCAATCGATAATTTAGGTGAGATTTATCCTATTACCGTATCGATAAACGGCTATGTGTTTGGCAAGGTATTTGTAAGAATCCGCTAACCTGAATTATTCATAAAAAATGCCGATGCGTTCTCCAATTAAAGCAATATCAGGAAGTTATCCTGATATTGCTCGAAATCCTGATAAGTACTCTTCTTAAAAAATATATTTATATTAATCGGCATTTTTTCCCTAGCGGCAAGCTGGTGTTCTTCGCCTGGGTAAACAACAGTTTGAACCCCCATCACGGATTGGATAGAATTATTGATCTTCTGGTAAAGTTTTCCATGTTCACTTCATGGGTATCTATAAGAAATTTGTCATTTCAAGTCAATTGTGGATGTTTTTTTCATATGTGTTGTGACCGCTTCCTTCTTCTGATAAAATCGGAACATGAATAAGGTTTATGTGCTCGATTTTGGGTCTCAGTATACCCAGCTCATTGCACGAAAGGTCCGGGAACTTGGGGTTTTTTCAGAAATACTTCCTTACAATATTCCTATCTCACGGTTGAGAGAAAAAGATCCTGCGGCTGTCCTGCTTTCCGGAGGACCTCAAAGCGTTTATGGAAAGGATGCTCCACAAATCTCCAAAAAGATTTTTGATCTTGGTGTTCCTGTTCTCGGGATCTGCTATGGTTTGCAGTTGATGAGCCATATTCTTGGCGGCAATGTTGTTCCCTCAAAAAGAAGGGAATACGGATATGCTTCTTTGAAGGTGGTGAACAGAAAGGGGCTTTTATCCGGAATTCGTGATGCAGGACAAGTCTGGATGAGTCATGGGGACAAGGTCAAGGAAGTCCCTGCGGGATTTGTTATCACCGGCACAACGCGCAATTGCAAAACAGCAGTGATCGAAGACAGAGAGCGAAGATTTTTCGGGGTCCAGTTTCATCCCGAAGTCATTCATACCGAACAGGGAAAAAAAGTCCTGGCCAATTTTCTTTTTGATCTTACTGGATTGAAGCCCACCTGGAATATGGGTTCTTTCATCCAGAAAAAAACCAGGGAGATACGCAATATTGTCGGCCGCAAAAAAGTTTTATGCGGCCTCAGCGGGGGAGTCGATTCTCTTGTGACATCTCTCCTGATACATCGGGCTATTAAGAATAATCTTTATTGTGTTTTTGTCGATAACGGTCTTTTGCGCAAAGGGCAGTATCAGGAGTTGATGGACAAATTAAGGAAAAAGTTTTTTCTCAATGTTGTTGGGGTCGATGCTGCCGACAGGTTTTTAAAAAGACTGAAGAGGGTAACATCACCTGAGCGGAAGCGGAAGATCATCGGGGAAGAATTCATCCGTATTTTTGAAGAAGAATCAAAGAAGATCGGGCATGTTGAATTATTAGCACAGGGGACGATCTATCCGGATGTGATCGAGAGCAATCCTGTTAAAGGACCTTCATCCAAGATCAAGTCTCATCATAATGTCGGAGGATTACCAGAGGATTTTAATTTTAAGATTATAGAGCCTCTGAGAGAACTGTTCAAGGATGAGGTGAGGCGGCTGGCAGCAGAACTGGGGATGGAAAAAGATTTTATCAGGCAGCATCCTTTTCCTGGCCCGGGTCTTGCTGTAAGGATCGTAGGGGAAGTTACACATGAACGCCTGCGAATTATACGGGATGCGGATGATATCCTTCTTCAGGAAATACGAAGGGCCAGGGTTTACCATAAATTATGGCAGGCCTTTACCGTTCTGCTTCCTGTGCGTTCTGTCGGTGTGATGGGGGACCGTCGCACGTATCAACAAGTATGTGTGCTCCGACTTGTTCAAAGCGTAGATGGAATGACAGCGGGTTGGTTTCCTGCTGATACAAAACTGCTTTCCCGAATATCCAACCGTATTGTGAATGAGGTTGAAGGCATTAACCGGGTTGTCTATGATATAACCACAAAACCGCCCGGAACAATTGAATGGGAATAATACTGCAGCGAAAAGTGATATAATGGAATCAACATTCATCCACCTTCATAACCACTCGGAATTCAGCATTCTTGACGGTGCTTTTAAAACGGCTGATCTGGTCGAGGCTGCATATAACCTTAAGATGCCTGCAGTTGCATTGACCGATCACGGAAATATATTTGGAGCTGTCAAATTTTGTCAACAGGCCGAAAAGCGGGGTATCAAACCGATTATCGGATGCGAAGTGTACGTTGCGCCCGAAAGCCGGACAGACAAAAAGCATGTTCCCTCAAAACCAAGGCATTTTCATCTGGTTCTGCTGGTTAAAAATGAAACCGGATACTATAATTTGAGCAAGCTGATCACAAAAAGCTATCTTGAAGGTTTTTACTATCGTCCCAGGATCGATAAGGAGATCCTGGCTGAATACAGTGAAGGCCTTATCGGGTTATCAGCCTGCTTGAATGGGGAAATCAGTTATTATCTTGGCATGGGACTTGTAGAGAAAGCAGAGGATGTGGCCCTGGAATATGCGTCTCTCCTGCCTGATGACCGGTTTTACATAGAACTTCAAGACCATGGACTGCCCCAGCAAAAAGAGATCAGGCCCCTTTTGGTCCAATTGGCGGGAAAATTAAGCCTACCCCTGGTTGTTACCAATGATGTCCATTACCTGAAAAAAGAGGATGCTGAAAGTCATGATATATTACTCTGTATCCAGACCAATAAGAAGGTCACGGATCAGGATAGGATTCGTTTCAATACACAGGAATTTTATTTTAAGACATCAGAAGAAATGGCAGAACTTTTTTCAGATGTCCCCGATGCGATCAAAAATACTGTCAAAATTGCTGCTCAATGTGATTTTAAATTTCCATCCTCCGGTTATTTTCTTCCAAACTTCAAGCCTCCTGAAAAAGTGCCCCTGGACGAATATTTCGAAAAAGTTGCCAGAGAAGGATTTCAGGATTTAGCGGAAAGACTGAAGGACAGGATCAAAAAAGGCGAGCTTCCTCCTCTTGAAAAATATGAGGAAAGACTCGAGAGAGAGATCAAGCTGGTCAAACAGATGGGGTTTGAGGGGTATTTTTTGATCGTCTGGGATCTAATTCGTGCGGCCCGTGCTGATAACATTCCTGTCGGCCCAGGACGTGGATCTGCTGCGGGCAGCCTTCTTGCGTTCTGCCTTGATATTACTGCTATTGATCCTCTTGAATACGGTCTGCTGTTCGAGAGATTCTTAAATCCCGAGCGGATCAGCCTTCCAGACATAGACATTGATTTTTGCGGAAGACGAAGGGAAGAAGTGATCCATTATGTGACACAGAAATATGGCCGTCAGAATGTATGCCAGATTATTACTTTTGGTACCATGGCTGCCCGGGGATCTGTCAGAGATGTGGGGAGGACGCTAGAAATTCCTCTTCCCGAAGTGGATAAGATCGCCAAGATGATCCCATTCAGTCCGGATGCTACTATAGCGGGTGCGCTCAAAACAGTTCCCCAATTGAAAGAGATAAGGGATCGTAATACCAAGATCGCAAATCTTCTTTCAATTGCACAAAAACTCGAAGGGCAAGTTCGCCATCCCTCCACCCATGCGGCAGGAATTGTGATAACCCCTAAACCATTGGTGGAGTTCCTCCCACTCTATCAATCCGCTAAGGGTGAGATCACGACACAATTTCCAATGCAGGATGTCGAGTCCATCGGTCTTTTGAAGATGGATTTGTTAGGACTGAGAAATCTGACAGTTATACATGATACGCTGGAACTGATAAAGCAGGATAAAGGCAAAGAGATCGATATTAAAAACATTCCCTTGGACGATAAAGATACATTTGCACTCTTTCAGGCAGGAAACACAGATGGTGTTTTTCAGTTTGAGAGCTCGGGGATGAAGGACCTTCTTCGTAAATTCAAACCTGAAAGTTATCGCGACCTGATTGCTTTAAATGCTCTCTATAGGCCCGGACCTCTAAAGAGCGGTATGACGGATGAATTTGTCAAATGCAAGCATCATCCGGAGCGTATCAAGTACGAATTCCCGGAAATGGAGCCGATCCTGAAAGAGACTATGGGTATGATCGTTTATCAGGAACAGGTCATGCGGATCGCCACAGATCTGGCGGATTTTTCTATGGCAGAGGCTGACATCCTTAGAAAAGCCATGGGAAAAAAAGACACAAAAGTTATGAAAGCACAGCAGAAGAATTTTGTCATAGGAGCCAGATCCAAAGGGCTAAGCGCTTCTAAGGCTAACAAAATATTTGATCAGATCAAATATTTTGCAGGTTATGGTTTTAACAAATCCCACAGCGCAGCCTATGCTTATCTGGCATATCAGACTGCCTATCTCAAAACACATTATCCCGTTAACTTTCTTGCCGCACTCCTGACATCGGAAGCGGAGAGAGGGGCGACAAACCAGGTTGTGAAATATATTAATGAGTGCAGACAGATGAAGATCGAGATTCTTCCCCCGGACATCAACAAAAGCGAATTTAATTTTATTGTGGAAGGCGAAAAGATTCGCTTTGGCCTTTCCGCTATTAAAAATGTGGGTGAAAATGCGATCCTTTCCATTCTCAGAGCGAGAAAGAAGCGAGGAGAAATCCTTTCCCCGTTTGAGATTTTTCAGGATGTTGATTCCAAAACGGTCAACCGAAAAGTCATCGAAAGCCTGATTAAAGCCGGCGCCTTAGATTCCATGGGATGGAAACGATCACAGTTATTACATCTTGTTGATCAGATACTCGATTATTCTCACGAAATCCAGAAGATCCGGGCATCTAAACAGACTCTTCTTTTTGAAGAAAGTCATATATCTGTACCTCAGATCTCTGTAGAGGTAAAAAGTATGAGTGAGTGGGATGAATCCCTGCTGCTCACTTATGAAAAAGATGCCTTGGGATTTTATATCACGGGCCATCCTCTGACGCAGTTCGGCGACCGCTTGAACAGTCTTACATCTCATAAGCTTGTCGACCTGGACGAGGAACGGGATTTTAATAAAGAGATCAGGGTTGCTGGGATCATCACAACTCTCAAACAGATGAAAACAAAAAGAGACGAGAGAATGGCTACCTTTTTTCTTGAAGATCTGAGCGGACAAATAGAGGTAGTTGTATTCCCGGATGCGTACAGAACCAATTATGACAATCTGAATGAGGATTTTATGGTCTGGGTCAAAGGGAAATTCCTTGGCGAAGGAGACAGCCGGAGGATTCACCTGCTGCATATCATGCCCTTGGCGGAGGCATTCCAGAAACAGGCCAAACGTATGGTATTGAAAATATATCTTCCGGGGATCGAAAAATCGGTTTTTGAGGCGTTAAAGGAAATTCTCCAGAAGCACCAAGGAGAATGTCCGGTCTTCTTTGAGCTGGAAACGCCGTATGCCAGTCGTGTCACCATGAGGTCTGTTGAGACCCAGGAAGTCGATCCATCTGAGAAACTGATCAAAACCATCGAGGAATTACTCGGAGAAAACACGGTGCAGATCGATTACTGATATCATCAGGCATGGAAGTTCCGCAAAAATTCTTATTTATTTCATACACATAAAGGAAAGAGTTCGTTATAATTTAGGTTAAATGAGTTTGGTATAAGGAGTTCGGCCGATCGGTTCTCAATGATTAAAATAATCGCCATTGAAGAAAGTCCTTCCATCAGGAATATTTTGAAAATGACTTTCCCTGCCCCGGAATTTGAATTTCATGTCCTGAGCAATGGACAGGAGTTGATGGCCTGGCTGTCCCGTTTTGACCCGGATGTGATCTTTTTAAATATATCCCACATTGATAAGGATGGAATTGGGCTCGTCCAGGAATTGAATTCTCATGAAGGTTACCGGGACATCCCTCTTTTTCTTTTTGTCGGGGCGTTCGATACTGTTGATGAGGACCGGTTAAAAGAACTGGATTTTATGGAACTTATTCGGGAGCCTTTTGACTCAAATGGCCTGAGGGATCTGGTTCTCTCCTTGACGAATAAAGAATCTCTTCCTGGCACACTGCCGGAAGAACCTGTTTCAGAAACTGCTGTTGAATGGAAAGATGAGCTTATTGAGAAAGTGCGTTTAGTGGTGAAAACGCAGTTTGAAAAGAACGAAGACGCCATTGCAGAGAGGGTGATAGAAAAAGTCTTGAGAGAACTCAAGTACGAAAAATAGAGGGAACAATGCTTTTAGCCATTGATATCGGTAATACTAATATTGCAATTGGGCTGTTTAACAAAAATAAATTGGTTGAACATTGGTGGGTCAAATCAGAGAGGGACAAGACAAGAGATGAGTATTCTATTTTAATTCTTGAACTTCTGTCCTTGGCCGGTTTGGACAAAAGCAAGATAACCGGTGTCATTATTTCAAGTGTCGTTCCTCCTTTGACACCAGTTTTCCAGTCGCTCAGCCGCAGTCTTTTTCTAAAAAAACCCATGATTGTTGGCCCGGGTCTTAAAACGGGAATGTCCATTCTTTATGAAAATCCACAGGAGGTGGGGGCGGACAGGATAGTTGCTTCAATCTCTGCTTATGATAAATTTGCCGGGCCTGTGATCATCTGCGATTTTGGCACAGCAACAACTTTTGATGTGGTCTCCGGCCAAGGAGAATACTTGGGTGGGGCTATTGCCCCGGGCATCCAGATCTCAGCAGAAGCTCTATACATCAGGACAGCAAAGCTTCCCCATGTTGAGATCAAAAAACCAGATACGGCCATTGGGCGTACTACTGTAACCAGCATCCAGTCTGGCCTGTATTTCGGATATATTGGGCTTGTAACAAACATCATCCACGAGATAATAAAGGAGCTCGGGGGCCAGGCGACAGTAGTTTCAACGGGTGGGTTCGCAGGCAAGGTTTTTCAGGACATCGATGTTATAGATCACTATGAACCCCATCTTGTTCTTGAAGGCTTGCGGATCCTGTATGACAGGAATATCTGATTTTCTCTATATCGGCAAGCTTTCCGGCAATTTTGCCTGGTTCAAAGCAAGTCAATGTGTAAAAATACAGATCAAAGAAGTCAATACTATCAAACAGTTACCAGGACCTTTCTTGACAGGCGGGGTGCTCCATTTTTTTTATCTTCCAGGGAGATCGACATGATCAGGTCCTGGGAAAGCCGGGGAATTCCATTGCGGGTTGTCTTGGAGGGGATAAAAAATTTTTTCGGAAAACCCGTATCCAGTCCTGGAAGAAAGAAGAAGGCAGCCTCACTTGTTCTGTGTAATTCTTTTGTCCAGAAAGCTTTTCTCATGTCCAGAACGAGGGAAATCGGCCGCGAACAAAAGATCATAAGTAGAGATGACAAAAAATCAGTAATGATGGATCATGTTCGGTATTTCTTACAGTCACTTCCAGAGGAAATGAATTTTTTGCAGGGAGATTTTCAGCTTGCACTGCAGATCTTAGAGAAAAAGTATCCGGATGAAGAGGAACTTGAAAAATTGGACCGGACAGTTGATGAAAAATTGATCAGCAATGCATCTGAAAGCCTTGTTGAGAGGATCAGGAGCGAGGTTCTTTCTGAGTACTTAAATAGCGGGAAGGAGGAGATCACTAGAATCATTGAGATCAAACTGTCCAGGTTTATAAGAGAAATATTTCAAATACCGCGTTTGTCTCTTTTTTATTATTGATCGTAATATGAGTCGCCCTATTATTGAGCTGCTTTTAAAACACCGGAATGGTTTGAGTCAGACTAGAATTGCCCGGGAACTTAGATTATTGCCTGAAGACAGCAAACGTCTGAAAGATAGACTGGTCCGGCTGGAGAATCGGGGCGTTATCATAAAACTGCGAAAAAAATATTTTGCGGTTCCCAGTTCAAAGTTTGTCCGGGGCACCTATTCTCCATCCCAAAGAGGGTATGGTTTTATCATTCCACAGGATGAATTTCTTGAGGACATCTTTATTCCATCCCGCTATTCTGGAGGTGCGCTCCGTGGCGATATTATTGAAGTCTTTGTAAAAAGAGGTCGAAAAGGCAGGCCTGAAGGAAAAGTCATAAAAATTCTTAAGAAGAAAAGGAGTTTCCTGCTAGGAATATATCATAAAAAGAACCAGAGGGAAGATTTCACGCCTCTAGAACCCGATTTTCAGGAAGAGATTCTGCTGCCTGCTGAACAAAAATTTTGTCCGGATTCGGGGATGGTTGTATCCATCAGCCGGGATTCCCACCACATTGAAAAAGTTTATGGATTTCCTGAAGATCCCGGAGTGGATACTAATGTCATCATTGATAAATATGGGCTGAGATCGGATTTTTCTTCCCATGCACAAAAGGAAGCTGAGGATATTCCTATGTCTTTTCCCGAACATGTAATAAAAGACAGGGTTGACTACAGGGATTGGACAACTGTGACCATTGACGGCCTGGATGCTAAAGATTTTGATGATGCGGTCAGTATAAAAAAAACTGCTAATGGCCATTACTGTCTGGGTGTTCATATTGCTGATGTGTCCTATTATGTTCAGCCAAATACAGCCATTGATCAGGAAGCTTTTATGAGAGGGACGAGTGTTTATTTTCCTGATTCGGTCCTTCCGATGATCCCAGAAAAATTGTCTAATGTCATTTGCAGCCTCAGGCCCGGAGAGGAAAAGCTGACCGTATCTGTGCTTATGGAATTCGGCCAGGAGGGCGATCTTATCAAGTCGGATATTAATCTCTCTGTGATAAAAACGAAGGAGAGGCTGACATATGATACGGTTTTAAGGATATTGGAGGGGGAAGAAGAAAAGATCAAACACCACTCATCTCTTGTGCCTGATCTAAGGCTTATGGCTGAGCTGGCCTCTTTGCTGGGCGAGGTGAGAAGAAAAAATGGAAGTCTGGATTTTAACCTGGAGGAACCTGAATTGGTTTATGAAAAGGGAATGTTGGTGAGGATCGTTCCATCTGAAAATAATGAGGCTCATCGGATCATAGAGGAATTTATGGTTGCGGCCAATGTGGCTGTTGCTGAATTCCTGAGCAGCGAGGATCGTCCTATGATATTTCGGGTCCATCCTCAGCCTGTTCGGGAAAAGATAGCAGGGCTGAAGAAAAAACTCTCTTTTTTTAATCTTACACTTCCCAACCCGGAAAAATTGACATCCCTGGATCTGCAGCAGATTCTGCGGAACACAGCTGGGAAGGCCTTTGATAAATATATTATTAAGCAGATTTTAAGAAGCCTTGAACTTGCGGTCTATTCTGAACATAACAGGGGGCATTATGGCCTTGCCAAACAGAAGTATACACATTTTACATCCCCGATCAGACGGTATCCGGACCTGATCGTTCACCGGATCTTAAAAAGAGCCTGCAATGAAGAAAAAGATGAAGATGTTCCGTTGGGTACAGTGGCAAAACGCTGCAGTGAGCAGGAAAGAAAAGCTGAAGAAGCGGAAAGAGATCTTTTGGATTGGAGAATACATCGATATTTGAGAACAAAATTGGGGGAAACGCTGAAAGGGGTTGTTGTCGAGTTTGTGAGATCTGGCCTGATCATCCAACTCGAGGATTATTTTCTGGAAGGCTTTGTCTCCTTTTTTGATCTGGGAGGAGATTATTTTTATAAAAAATCCGAAAGTGTTCTTGTTGGAAAAAGAACAGGGAAAAAGTATTTTCTGGGGGAAAGCGTAGATGTTCTGCTGGCCTCGGTCGACCCGGTTAAACGCAGGATTGGGCTTTTACTTAAATCGAGTGAAAGAATAATAGGCCGAAGAAGAAGAGCCCAAAGCTAAAAGCAGCTTAGCCCAAAGTCCTTTAATTTAAATAGCGTTTCCCGCTGGCGAAGCTGAACATCAAGCAAGGCTAAAGGGAAGGAGGGGTGGTGCGGCGAAGGGGC
>CBDVEQ010000048.1:0-14532 GCA_965373045.1 uncultured bacterium
GTTGAAGCCGAAGTGGAAAGCGTTTACCTCCAGGATAAAACCGCCTCTGTTCGCCACATCCTTCTGAGGACTGAAGGTAAAAGCACAGTAGAAATACAGGCCTTGTATGAACAGACAAGGCAGATTTTGGCCCGCGCAAAAGACGGAGAAGATTTTTCCATGTTAGCCAAAACATATTCCCAAGATCCCGGGTCTAAAGACAGGGGGGGACTCTATGAGGATTTTACGAGGGGTGTGATGATGAGATCATTTGAGTATGCTGCATTCACTGTATCCGTGGGAGAGATCAGCTGGATCATTGAAACACCATACGGGTACCATATTCTTAAAGTGATCGAAAGAAAAAAGGAAACCAGGCCTTTGGACGAGGTCCGTGAGGAGATTGTTGTACAGATAAAGAGAGCAAAGCAGGGGGAAGCATTTCTATCCTATATGGCAAGATTAAAGGAAGTTAATCAGTGGCGTATCTTTCCACTCTAGCCCATCTGAAGTATTCATGAGATTCACGAAAAAAGAAATCCTGCCGGAGACTCCGGATATCAATTATTAATCTGTTCAAAAGCGGATAAGATGACAGAACACAGAAACGCAAAACAAAGAATTGAGGATCTGAAACTTCTATTTGTCTGTTATGGAAATATCTGCCGGAGTCCTATGGCAGAGGGATTTGCCAACAATATGCCTGGTGGCGGTATCCATGCAAAAAGCGCGGGAATCGGCGCTTCTCCTGGAAAAGCAATTTATGAGGCTGTGACAGCCATGAAAAAGAATTACAATATCGATATCTCCGGCCACAGAACCACACATACCATGGATGTAAAAATGGAAAAATATGATTATGTATTTGCCCTGGATGCTGCTGTGTTCCAATGGCTCAGAGATGAAGAAATAATCTCTGAGGAAAAACTGTTTCAATGGGATATTCAGGATCCTATCGGCATGCCTGTTTGGGTTTATGAGGAGATAGCAGAGAAGATCCGGAAACGGCTGGAAAATTTTCTCGTCAATCTGGAAATGTCGAAATAACCAATTATCATTCAGAAGGGGAGAGTATGTATTTTAATATGTGTCGCAAGTTTGCAGCCACTATTTTCCTTTTTGTTTTAATTCTGGCCTCAGGTGTGATCAGAATACAGGCGGCCCGGGCTTATGACAGCCGGTTTAACCTGCCCTTCTACTTCAAGCTGATAAAGACGCAAGAAGGAGGAGAAGTGATCGAATATGCCAGGATAATTCCAATGGATATTAAGGATTGGAAAGCAGTCGAGAAAAATGCTGTCTATGACAGAAAAAACCTCTACGACTACATGAACGGCGGTGCTGAGGTCTATCTGGCTTTTGATTTCAGACATGTCTTTGTCCGTAAATACAAAGGGCCGGGAGACAATGAGATTGCGCTTGATATCTATCACATGGGAACTTCTGAAGAGGCATTTGGTGTTTTTTCCTGTGACCAGGAAGACGAACCGGTAGGGATAGGCCAGGATTCCGAGTATGGCTTCGGGCTTCTTCGCTTCTGGCAGGGCCCGTACTTTGTGAGTATTACAGCAATGGGAGATGACAAGGCAGCAGAACCCGTCATCCTTGAACTGGGAAAGATCGTAGCCTCCAAACTCGGGCCATCCGGCCGTAAGCCGGATATCCTTGATGTTCTGCCTCGCGAGAAACTGATAAAGGACAGGGTCAGTTTTTTCCACAGCAATGTCAACCTGAACAACCGTTTTTTTATTGCCAGTGAAAATATCCTGAATCTGGACAGAAAGACGGACTGTGTTTTCGCAGAGTATGAAACAATCGGCGAGGGCAGGGGATTTCTTCTGATCGTTAAATATACGGATACAATAAAGGCAAAGGCAGCCCATGGATCATTTCTTGGGGGTTACATGCCTGAAGCGAGTAAGTCCGGGGTTGCGCAGATGGAGAATAAGACCTGGACTTTAGCCAGAGTCGAAGAAAATATCGTATCGATCGTCTTTGAGGCTCCTTCTAAACAGTGGGCTTCGAAACTGCAATCATCCATTAAATATGGATCATCTTATTCAAGTGGGGAAGAAAAGCATGAATAATTTTATTACTCGTAGAGATTTCATTCGTGGAACAACCGCAGCGGTCTTGGGTGCGGCCATGGGATTTTCGCAGGGACCGGAGAGAAAATCGATGGTGGTCCTTATCCGTCACCAGGATGCTGTTGATCAGAACTCGCGTTTTAATGCCGAGGTCATCCAGTACATGCTGGATGAGGCAGTGAAAAAAATGTTTGACACACCCGATCCGGTCAAGGCTTTTCAAAAAATGGTCAAGCCGGGAGAGACCGTGGGCCTCAAGACCAATGTCTGGTCCTATCTTCCAACGCCCAAGGAGGTGGAAAATGCCATAAAGCGCCGTCTTGTAGATGCCGGAATCCAGGAGGAGAAGATAGGTGTGGATGATCATACCGTTCGGACCAACCCGCTTTTTTTGAACGCCACGTCTCTGATCAATGCAAGGCCGGTCAGGACCCATTACCTGTCAGGGATATCGGGCTGCATTAAAAATTACATCATGTTCGCCAAGTCCCAGTCTGCCCTGCATCCCAACAGTTGTGCTGCCCTGGGATCGGTATTTAACCTTCCCATGGTTAAGGGAAAGACTCGCCTCAATATTCTGGTCGCTTTGACCCCGCAGTTCCACGGGAGAGGGCCCCATCATTTCAGCCGGCGGTATGTCTGGAATTATAAAGGACTCATTGTGGGGCAGGACCCGGTGGCAGTGGATACAATCGGTCTTCGCTTGATCATGGCTAAACGCAGGGAAAAGCTGGGAAAAGCCCGCGAGCTGCCACCCGTGCCCAAGCACATTCAGATCGCTGATACCAAGCACGGGATCGGAACAAGCGACATCAATAAAATAGAGCTCATCAAAATGGGCTGGGAAAAGGACGTCCTGGTATGAAAAAAATATATAAAAAGCTCTTTGTATTGTTGACAATATTCTGCCTGCTTGGGCCGCTTTGCCAGGGTGCTGAAACCCCAGAGCTGGAATTTGTTAGCTCAGTCCTCTGGACAAAGGCCTTTGACATCGAGATCGACGGGCAGTACGCCTACTGCGCATTTCTTAACGGCCTGGCTGTTTTGGACATACAGAACCAGAGGAAGCCAACCCTTGTTTCACGTCTATATCTTGGAGGAGGCAGCAGTCTTGCCAAATCCGGGGATCATGTATTTGTAGCCTCAGGCAGCAAGGGTCTCAAGATCGTGGATGTAAGGGAAGCAAAAAATCCCAGGCTGATCGGATCTTGTGTTATGCCTGGAGATGCAAAAGGTTTGGTTGTCGGAGGAAAATTTGTTTATGTCGCAGGCGGGGGATCGGGCCTGCAGGTTTTTGATGCCGGAGATCCTTCCTCACTAAAGCGTATAGGCTCTCTGGATACACCTGGTACAGCAGAGGGGATCAAACTGCGTGATGGACTGGTCTATCTGGTGGACGGGGATAGCGGCCTGCATGTCATTGATGTAAAAGATCCTGCTTTTCCCCAGTTGCTTGGGACCTGCGATACAGAAGGGACAGCTGAGCGTGTCGCTCTTGTTAATAATTATGCTTATGTGGCTGACGGTTCATCCGGGCTTCAGGTCATTGATGTCACTGACCCGAAAAACCCGAAACCGATTCGATCGATTGTTACATCCGGTTATACCCATGGTGTATGCATCAGTGGTACGACCGCCTGTGTGGGGAACCTCTATGACGGTGGGTTCCAGGTGCTGGATATCTCCGATCCTGCTAATCCTACCATTCAGGCTACACGTAAATACACCATGTACAATGAGGCATGGGATGTGGAGATCAAAGGGGATGTTGTTTATGTAGTGGATTATTTTGCCGGGATCTATATCCAGGATATTTCTGATATTGAAAAGCCCAGAAGCAAGGGGATGTTTTACACACCAGGGTCCATCATCGATGCAGACAGGAAAGGGAACTTGCTGTATGCCATGGGAGATCTGTCAGGACTGAGTGTCTTTGATATTTCTGATCCCGGGAAACCGGACAAGCTGGCTGTGTTCAGCCGTCCCCGGGGAGTCCACGGCATGGCGGCTGGTGAGGGATATGCCTTTGCTTCAGACAGATGGTCGCTCAAGGTGTATGATGTGACAAACCTCCCTGCAGTCAAGCTTGCTCATCAGCTCCGGATACCCGGTGTCCCCAGAAAGATCGTTGTCAGGGAAAACCGTTTGTATCTAACAGCAGATCTTAAGGGGTTTTACATCATTGACATCAGCGAACCGAACCAGCCCCGCATCCTTGGGACCTATGAGATGACCGGATTTGCTTACGGCCTGGATATAGCAGGGGATTTTGCCTTTATTGCCAATAGTGACACCGGGTTTCATATCATTGATATCAAGAATCCTTCTTTTCCCAAGCCTGTGGGAAAATTTAGGACGGATGGTGAGTGTTATGCTGTGGCAGTCGAGAAGGGATATGCCTATATAGCTGACGGAGACGGGGGGCTCAAAATACTGGACGTGAGCGATCCGTCCTCAATAAAGCTTATAGGGGTTTTGGAGACGGATGGGTTTATTAATGATGTTTCGATCGATGGAAAATTTGCTTATGTGTCGGATGAAAACACGGGAGTGATCAAGATCGATATCAGTAATCCAAAAACGCCACGGGTCGTCGCAGCGTTCAAGACACCTGGAGAATGCGCCCGGGTCATTACAGCCGGATAGCTGGTGATTGTGGCGGACTCATTCTCCCTCATTTTACTAAAGAAGTAGGTAGCAATGCATAAAATTACCCTGCTGGGCACAGGTCTTATCGGGATGTTTTACACCCAGACCTTGCATGGACTTCGCAGCCGGGATAAGGTGCAGGTTGTATATTCGAGAACCGGGGAGCGGGCAAAACAATTTGCGGAAGAATGGAATATCCCAAAATGGTCAACAGATATGGAAAAGTCGATTCGTGATCCTGAAACAGATGTAGTGATCATTGGTTTGCCCAACAATCTGCACAAGGAAGCGGTCCTTATTGCTGCTGATGCAGGAAAGGCTGTATTGTGCACCAAACCCCTTGGCCTGAATGCGGCTGAAGCTGGGGTTATGCTCTGTGCTGTTGAACAGGCAGGAGTGTTTAACGGCTATCTGGAAGACCTGGTCTATACGCCCAAAACACTCAAGTCCGTCGAATCCGTGAAAAATGGTGCCTTAGGCAAGGTTCTATGGACACGTTCCCGGGAGACTCACTCCGGGCCTCACAGCGACTGGTTCTGGGATCCTGAACAGTCCGGCGGAGGTGTGTTAGTCGATATGGGCTGCCATTGTATTGAGATAGGCCGAAACTTTATTGGCAAGGATATACGGCCTGTAGAAGTGATGTGCTGGGCGGATACCCAGGTCCATCCCATTGAGGCCGAGGACCATGCGATAGGACTGGTGCGATATGAGACTGGTGCGATCGGGCAGTTTGAAGTGAGCTGGACATTCCGGGGCGGGATGGACCTGCGGGATGAAATATCCGGAACAGAGGGAACCATATGGCTCGACCATTTCCTGCGCACAGGTTATGAGATGTTTACGTCTGTCGACCGAAGAGGGTATGTAGCGGAAAAAGCAGAGAATGAAACAGGATGGCTTTTTCCTGTGGGCGATGAAGCGTATGAACTGGGTTATGTGCACATGTTTACCGACATGTTTGATGCCATGGACAATAAAAAAGAACCCATGGAAACTTTTTATGATGGCTGTATTGTTAATGCGATAATGGACGCCTGTTATTCTTCCATAGTGTCCAAACGATGGGAGCCCGTTAAACTGGAGATATGGAGAGGCGCAGATAAAAAATCAGAAGATAGCATGGACCGGGACTACGATGAACAATTTCTTCTGGTTAAAAAAGAAAAAATGCCTGATGGCAGAACAAAGTTAATACTGAAAGACAAAAAGACCAAAAAAATCATCCAGCGGATTCAGAAATAACCGTTAGCAAAACGGATCCTGCTCCTTCGTCATTCCCGTGCAAACGGGAATCCAGATTATTATAAAGATCCTGGGAACCTTTTATCTGAATGTTTCGTATAGTTATTAGTAACGATGGAATTGTTCTATTGGAGAAAGATATAAATTGAAAAAAGAATCGGGGAGCAGCATGACTAAAGCAATATTCAGAACCTTTATTATTTTCTTATTGTTGGCATCAACAGCCGTTCTTTTTGCGGAAGAAATCCCGACTGTCCCCAAAACAGACAATCCTCCTGTTATTGATGGAAAACTGGACGATGCAGCCTGGAAGACAGCCTTGGAATTTAATAATTTTAAAACCATAAAGCCCGATTACGGCAAAGAACCCGCTCAAAAGACTGTAGGCTATATAACTTTTGATGAAGAAAACATTTATTTTGCCGTCCGCTGCTTTGACAGCGAGCCTGATAAGATCAAAGCTGCAGTGAGCGCCAGGGATGCCATGTTTCAGGACGACTATGTGATGTTTGTCCTGGATCCTTTCAACACCATGCAGGAAGGATTCGGTTTTTTCATGAACCCTCTGGGAATTCAGGGGGATGGCATGATAACAAGCGAAGGAAATTTGGATCCCAGTTTTGATATGATCTGGGACAGTAAAGGCGAGATCGATGAACAGGGATATTCCGTTGAATGCCGCATCCCTTTAAAAAGCATCCGTTTTCCCAAAGGAGACACCATCACAATGCGAATGGGTGTTTTCCGCCAGGTAGTACGTAACTCGGAAATGTCCGGTTCACCGCCCATGTTTGCCGATAAAGGAAGTTTGATCAAACAGGCACAACCCATTTCAATCAGCGGTTTGAAATATAAACGTGTTATTGAACTTCTTCCTGCTTTGACCCACAGAACCCGGCAGTCACATCAGGATGGCGAGATGCAGACAGATGACAAACAGACTGACATCAGTCTTACAGGGAAGGTGGGACTGACATCCGACCTCACCCTGGATGCCACCATCAATCCGGACTTCAGCCAGGTAGAAGCGGATGCAGGCCAGATCGATGTCAACCTGCGTTATGCGCTTTATTATCCGGAGAAAAGGCCCTTTTTCCTTGAGGGTAACGAGCTCTTCCGGTTCGGCGGGAATGTGGAGGAAGGCCCCCTGGCCAAGATGGTCCACACGCGGAGGATCGTCGATCCGGTTTTTGGTTTCAAACTGACTGGAAAGGTCGGCCGTAAGAATACACTGGCAGTCATTTACGCCCAGGATAATTTGCCCGATGACACAGTGGACGAGCATCCGGATTTCACCATTGTGCGCTTCAAACATGCTATGAAAGAGGATTCCTATATCGGCGGTTTTTACACTTCCAAGGAATACGGCCAGGGATACAACCTTGTTGTGGGTGCGGACGGACTCTTCAGATTAACTCCAAAATCCACGGCATCTTTCCACCTATTCGGGGCCTTCACTCAGAGGAATGGAAACGATGTGCAAAATAGCGGTCATGCCCTCGGTCTGAATTACAATTACGGCACAAGAACATTCATTATGGATCTCGGTTATCAGGATATTTCCAAGGATTTTTTTGTCGATACAGGCTTTGTCACACGGACAGGCCTGAGGCGTCTTTCCGCGTTTGCTATGTACCGTTTTTATCCCAAATCCAAATTTTTCCAGCGGATCGAGCCCTTCTACTGGAGCTTCCATCTCTATGACACACAGGATAAGATGATGGAGACTTTTAACCTGTTCACGCTCCGCACCTGGCTGCCGGGGAATTCCCAGTTCAGGGTTGATGCCATTTTGTCCAATGAGGTTTTTGCCGGACAGAGGTTCGGGAGAAACGGCGTAGGCATCCAGGGTCAGACCCAGTTCACAAAACAACTGTTTTTCACCATCTTTTTCAGGCACACAGGGTCCATCTACTACGATCCCGATGATCCCTTCCAGGGATACGGGAGCCGGGCGGGTAGTTCGATCCTCTACCAGCCCATGGAAAAGCTCAAATTCAGTATCAGCCTGAGCTATGTGGATTTTTACCGGGATTCTGATAAGGAAAAACTCTACGATTATACCATTATACGAAGCCGAAACACCTTTCAGGCCAACAAATACATGTTTGTACGCGCTATTGTGGAATACAATTCTTACCAGGACCGGTTGACCGTGGATGGGCTGGTCTCTTTCACCTACATTCCCGGCACGGTTGTCTATGTCGGATACGGTTCGGCGTACGAGAAACTGGAATGGGAAGGCCAGTATTATGTGGAAAGCGACCGCTTCTTTCAGACTAAGCGCGGCTTTTTCTTTAAGGTCAGCTATCTCTGGCGCTTCTAAAAACCTGAACTATTCATAAAACCTGGACTATTTACGAGCCGATCTTATCCCATCTGCTGCGTTGCCGTCCGTTCGCAGTATATGAATACGGCTTCACGAACAGCCTCTTGCAGATGCATCAACCTCGACTCGTAAATAGTCCAGGCACCAAAATCAACAGGACACAATAAAAACACTATGACAATCAATTAATAAATTGTTAGAAAGAAAAACCCTAGAACCCTAGACCCCTCGAATCCTTGAACCCTCTCTTTCTATCTTTTTACCCTACGGGCAAGCCGATCTATTGAAAAAAAGGGTTCTAGGATTCAAGGGGTCAAGGAGTCGAGTGAAAGAATAAGAGGCCAAGGGCTGCTTCGCCAGCGAGAAACGCCAGAATAAGAGAAGAAGGCCAAAGGGGCCAAAAGAAAAGAGGCCAAAGCCCAAAGCAGCTTAGCCCAAAGTCATTTAATTTATATCATTCCCATGAAGCCTGTTCCCCAATACAAGTTGAGGAATTGTCTTGATAAATTGTGCGAAGGTTGGTTAAATGAGTTCTATTAGAATCGATATTTCAGGAGGGACTCATGACTTATCTTTCAAACAATAACCGGATCAAAATCATATTGGGAGCAGCAGCCGTTATTCTGATCCTTGTGAGCAGCGCACTTCCGGCCTATACACAGGACATCGATCCTGCTGTCTATAAAGGGCTCCGGTACCGCCACATCGGCCCCCCGGGCAACCGAACCTCGGCAGTCTGTGGGGAGCCCGGTAACCCACTGGTCTATTACATCGGGGCCTCTTCGGGTGGTATCTGGAAGTCTGAAGATGGGGCTAATACCTGGCGGCCGATCTTTGATAAGCAGGAAGCTCAGTCCATAGGCGCCATTGCCATCGCGCCTTCCGACTACAAAATCGTCTGGGCCGGAACAGGCGAAGCGTTCATACGCTCTAATGTTTCCATCGGAAACGGTGTTTATAAGTCCACGGATGCGGGCAAGACCTGGACCCACATGGGTTTGGACAAAACCGGGCGCATCGGGCGTGTGGCCATCGACTCAAATGACTCGAATACTGTATTTGTAGCGGCTATGGGCCACTGCTACGGCCCTCAGAAGGAACGCGGTGTTTTCCGCACCAGAGATGGAGGAAAAACATGGGAGCATGTGCTTTTTGTAGACGAGAACACCGGATGTTTTGAAATCGCCATGGATCCTGACAATCCGCGCATTCTTTTTGCAGGTATGTGGCCTCTTGTCATCCATACATGGGGAAGGGAAAGCGGTGGGCCGAACGGCGGTATCTGGCGCTCCCGCAATGGAGGAGATACATGGACAAAGCTCGAAGGACGAGGCCTGCCCGGCCCACCTTTAGGCAAGATCGGCCTGGCCATTGCCCCGAGCAACACGGATGTGGTCTATGCCCTCATAGAAACCGGCTCGCCCAACCGCGGAGTGCTCTGGCGCTCCAGCGATGGAGGAGACTCATGGCGGCTTGTAAGTTACAACCGCCTCCTAAACGAGCGGCCCCACTATGCCTCTCGAGTCATGGTTAACCCGGCAGACGAGAATGAAGTCTATTTTGCAGCCAACAGCCAGAGTCGTACACTGGATGGAGGCTACACCAGCGAGGCCGTCCCCTGGAGCGGCGACTGCCACGATATGTGGGCTGATCCGAAGGATCCAGACAGAATGATGATCAGCGACGACTTTGTCGCGATCATTACTCTCAATCGAGGCAAGACCTGGAGGCGCATCGAGCTGCCTATCGCTCAGATGTACCATGTGGCTGTGGACAATCAGGTGCCTTATTACGTTTACGGTGGCAGGCAGGACGGCAGTGCTTATAAGGGTCCCAGCACAGGTTCTATGAGCCGGCGGGGGCGCGGACGTTCCCTCTGGGAAGCAACAGCCGGCGGGGAGTGCGGATTTATAGTCCCGGATCCGGTCGACCACAATATTGTATGGGGCGGAAGCTACAATGCTCAACTCGAGCGTGCCGATTACCGTACCGGCCATATCACTTCAGTGCATGTTTGGCCGGAATCTCTATATGGTTCTCATGCCGGGGCGGTCAGGTACCGCTTCAACTGGACCTTTCCCATCCATATCTCGCCACACGACCACAACAAGGTCTATGTGGGAAGCCAGTATATCCATGTCACTGCGGACGGGGGCAAAGGCTGGCAGATTATCAGCCCTGATCTAACTCTAAATGATCCGACTAAGCTGGGGCCTTCGGGTGGACTGACCCTGGACAACCTGGCTGTGGAGTACGGATGTGTAGTGTTCGCAATTGCTGAGTCGCCCCTGGAAAAGGGCCTCATCTGGGCGGGCACAAATGACGGTCTTGTGCAGGTGACACGGGATGGTGGCAAGATCTGGACGAATGTCACTAAAAATATCCCTAATCTGCCTAAGTGGGGTACAGTGAGTAATATAGAGCCTTCTCGCTATGACGCGGGCATTGCGTACATCACCGTTGACTTTCATCAGAAGAACAACCGCGATCCCTATGTCTATAAAACCACCAATTACGGCAAAACATGGAAGTCGCTGAGCGCGACGATTCCAAAGAGCGTTTTCAGCTACTGCCACTGGGTCCATGAAGACCCGGTGCGCAAAGGCATGCTTTTCCTGGGGACAGAAAATGCAATCTATATCACTTTTAACGACGGTAAAAAATGGCTTCCTCTCCAGAACAACCTTCCGCATGCACCCGTCCACCATATGGTGGTTCAGGAGCATTATAACGACCTTGTGGTCGGCACATACGGCCGTGGGTTCTGGATCATGGACGATATCACCCCGCTGCAGCAGCTTACGGATGAGGTCATCAAGTCCGATGCCTATCTCTTTGATCCAAGGGCCACATACAGGATACACCGTATCGCAGGCGGTCCCAATCTCTTTCCTCGGGCCAACATAAATTATTACCTGAAGGACAAGGCCAAAGGGCCGGTAACTATCACAATCATCGACGAACAGGGAAATGTGGTCCAGACATTGCGTGGAAGCAGCAGGGCAGGAATTAACCGTGTGATGTGGGGAGTGAGATATGACGGGGCAACCCGGGCCAAGCTTCGCACCAAGCCTCCGGGAAATCCGCATGTGGTCGAGGAGAAGCGGTTCCATCGCACATGGGAGAGGGAAGGTTGGTATCCCATCCTGAGTTGGGGAACATCGGGCGGTTTCAGGGGATTTCTGGCAGTGCCCGGGACCTATACTGTAAAAATGACCGTAGGAGACAAGGAATTCACCCGCAAGCTTGAGGTCAGGAAGGATCCACGCTCCGAAGGAAGCCTGGAAGACATCAAGGCTCAGTTAACTATGCAGCTGGAGATCCGCAAGGATCTGAACTGTGTATCAGACATGATCAGCCAAATCGAGTGGATACGTAAACAGCTTTATGATCTGAAAGATGTTATCAGCACAGGGAAAGTGGACAAGGCATTGCTGAAGGCAATAGGCAAGCTCGACATAAAGCTCCGGTCTGTTGAGAACGAGCTTTTCCAGGCTTCAATTGCAGAGGGCGACTCCAAGTCCTTCCGCGACCCGCAAAAGCTGTACAGCAAGTTGTCTGTGCTGGCAGGGGATGTTGGGAACAGCGTGGATTTTGCTCCTAACCAGCAGCAGAAAAAAGTGTTTGAGGTGTTGAAAGAGCGTTTGCAGATCCAAAGGGCCAGGTTTGGTGAACTGCTTCAAACCGAATTAGCCGCCTTTAACGAGATGCTTAAGGAGAAAAATTTCAGCGGGATCATTGTGCCTGAGATCAAGGATAGTGAATAGGATCGGACCTAGGAAAGTTGTTTGGAATCGGGCAAATAAGTCATAATTAAGGGCTATCGTTGGCAAGGAATGCAGGAAACGGTTAATGCAAGGGAAGTAAGGCTGGATTCCTGTTGCAGTTTGTCCCGTACTTGATACGGGGCAGGAATGACAATGGGATGGGAATGACGGTAGAAATGGAAGCAGATTTTGAAATTATTTCAGAAAAGTATTAAGATGAAATGGTTCAGTAAAAGAATTCTCGATTGGGTAGGCTGGATATGCGGTCAGATATTTCTACAACTTTTCTAAAAGATGTATGTTTTGATCTGTTTCTTGATGAAAAAATCTTTATTGTTCCTTCCTACCAGATCGGGCATCAGATAGGGGAGGCGCTAGTCAAAGAGGGGCAGTCCTGGATCAATCTAAGGTTTGTGACATTGGCTTCTCTGGCGTTGGAGATCGCAGGGGAGAAACTGTCTGGCGAGGGAAAAAGGCAGATATCAAGGACGGCTTCTCAGGTTTTGATTAATCACATCTTCCGGGGTTTAAAGGAAAGCCGGGAGTTAGTATATTTCGGAGAGTTCGAAGCACAGTCTGGTATTGTAAATGCGATCCATCGCTCAATTCAGGACTTGAGACTGGCCGGGATCAGCAGTGCCGCTCTTAATCTGGACAAATTCGTCGATAAGCAGAAAGGCCGGGAGATTAATAAGATCTTCCAGAGATACGAAAAGGAGCTGGAAGACGGGAAGTTCTTTGACATTGCACAGCTTTATGGGGTGGCAGCGGAGATCGTTTCCAAAATCCCATCAAAAACCGAGCGGTTTTACTTGTGCCTCGAAAACCAGATCTTTTCCAAAGTGGAGAAAATATTTCTCCACTCCCTGGCGGGCAAAAAACTTAACCTCGTCCCGCAAGGGCATGTGCTGGGTGTTCACCGCCCCCGCCGGCTTCTGCCTGTGGACAGGGAAGATCCGAAGAAGGACCTTCCTGAACCCACCACAGATCTCGCGCGGGCTCCCTGGCTGTTCTCAATCAAAGATGCCCAAAAGCCATTTAAAGATAATACCCTCCAGATGTTCCAGGCTCTAGGTCTTACCAATGAATGCCGGGAAGTATTACGGCGGATCCTCAAAGGCAAAATCCCCTTTGATCAGGTGGAGATCATCCATCCGTCCGGATCATCCTATCCTTCCATTTTTTATGTGCTTGCCGAAAAATCGGGGCTTCCGTTTTCGCCTGCAGAAGGACTGCCCATCAATTTCACTATTCCTGGAAAAGTCTATTCCGCTGTCATCGAATGGATAGAAGCAGGCTATCCTTGCGCTTCATTCTGCGCCCTTGTGGAGAATGAATATCTGAAAACACCCAAGGGAGACAAAGAGGATGCCATTTCTCCTCTGATAGTGAGCCGTGTGCTCAAAGAGGCAAAGATCGGTTGGGGAAAAAACCGGTATGTCCAGCGGATTGAAGCCCTCCATATTCAGCAGCACAAAAAAGCCCGGAAAGCAGAGGACAGCGGCGATAAAGAAGCAGCAGCGCGGCATGTGGAATCCTCCAGAGCGATTCTCAGTGTCAGGGACTGGATCCTGTCTATCCTGGAGCAATTCCCTTCCCGGGATGAGACAGAGGAGGTCGATCTTGCCGGCCTCAGCGCTGGTATCTCTGCGTTTTTAAAGAAATTCTGCCGGGTCAAAGACGAGTTGGATGGCGAAGCTCTGGGACGAATCACTTCCAGGCTGGATGAAGTTTCTTCCTTTAAAAATAGAACCGTCCCCATTTCTGATGCCATGGAATGGATGAAGAGCATGGGCGGCGGGCAGAGGGTGGGGGCTTCGGGCATGACACCCGGGCATATCCTCTTATCGCCCTTTTCTGCGGGAGGATATTCCGGCCGGCCCTATACTTTTATTGTCGGCCTGGATCAGGTGACTGTCCCGGGCTCGAGGCTGCCCGATCCCATACTCCTTGACGAGGAACGGGAGACCATCTCCGCTGAACTGGCCCTTACGTCGGACAGGCTGAGGGAAAGCCGCTTTTCCATGAATGCCCTTCTCTCCTCCCTCAGGGGGCAGGCTGTGCTGAGCTTTTCTGCCTATGATGTGATGGAGGACCGCCAGTCCTTTCCCTCCTCATTCCTCCTCCAGGTCCACCGCCTTCTCGAAGGAAATGACTCGCTGGATTATTCTTCGCTTATCGCATCCTTCAAGGAATCCTCAGGTTTTATCCCCGCATCGTCGGAGGAGTGGGACGAGACAGACTGGTGGTTGGGTTTTATCGCGGGTAAAGAGCGGTTCAAGGATGTTCTGGAGTCTGTTAAAACGATCTTTCCCTATATCGCTCAGGGAGATTATGCGCGGACCATGCGGGAGGGGCCTGACCTCTGCACATACGAAGGACTGATCGCCGCTTCTACGGAAGCGCTCCATCCCTGCTTGAATCTGTATCTTGTCCTGTCCGCGTCGCGGATCGAGACCCTGGCCCGCTGTCCTTA
>CBDVEQ010000049.1:0-14035 GCA_965373045.1 uncultured bacterium
AAATATTGACAGGGTCGAGGAGATCATAGGAAAAGTCCGAATTTGATAGAAGAGGCATAGAGAATGATAAACAATCGGGATTTGGCCGGGCGGATTATTGTGGCCCTGGATGTCGGGGATAAAGAAGAAGCTTTTTCTCTGGTGCGGGAACTGGAATTTGCAAAAACCTTTAAAGTTGGGTTGAAGCTTTTTACTGCCGAAGGACCTTCTTTTCTCCGGGTTCTAAGAGCGAAGGGCAAGGATGTGTTTCTCGACTTAAAACTGCATGATATTCCCAATACGGTCTCTGAGACCGTTAAGGTCTGCACCCGCTATGGCGCTCGTTTGATGACTCTTCATGCATCCGGCGGGAGAGAGATGATGAGCCGGGCCGCAGATGCCGCGCGTTCCGAGGCGGAGAATCAAGGGCTTCCCAAACCAGGTCTGCTGGCTGTAACTGTTTTGACAAGCCTGAATGATAGATCCATCCAGGAGATCGGAATATCGACAGATACAAAAGAACAGGTCATAAAACTGGCAAAACTGGCTGAAGAGTCGGGCATGGATGGAGTTGTCTGCTCACCCTGGGAGATTGAAATCGTTAAAAAAGAAACCGGTCAGGACTTTCTTGTTGTATCGCCTGGGATCCGTCCTGCCTGGTCAGCTGCACATGACCAGAAAAGAATAATGACGCCCTCACAGGCAATAGAAAAAGGCGCGGATTATATAGTCATAGGACGGCCGATAATTGCCGCGCCTTCACCTTCGGAAGCTTTTGATAAGATCGTTCGCGAAATAAAAGGTCAGTAAAACCTGCTGCTCCCTATTCCGCCGACTGCAAAGATCGCTCCCATGATGATCATTATAACTCCCATAAGCACGATGTAGATGACGATGCTGACAAGCAGGTAACCTACAATCTTGTCTTTGGGTGTTCCCATCAGAGGTGAATTAAAACCCAGGTATAGGACATAAAAAGCGTAAAAACTGGCCAATAGTACCAGGATGCTGAGTAAAGGGATGATGTGGAGCACGCCTGCCACCCATACTGGAGTCATGCTGTAAACAGCCAGTTTCATGGCATTAACAGCATCGGCTTTTGATGAGAATGTAGGTGCAAGAGCATTGATAACGATCCCAAATACATATACAGTAGCCAGGGTAAATACATATGTGAGAATAGCATAGAACAATGCAGTCCCGATATTGTACCTGTACCATCCAATAAACGGTACTCTTCGGCCGATCAATCCCATACCGATAAACTGAGCAACAGCAGGGATAGCTGCCAGTATCATGGCATATGAAGTGAACAGCTCAACGATCTTAGGAGATTCAGACTTGATCTTACCCCACTCTTCTTTGGGTCTTAGTATTATTCCTTGTGCGCGTGATACTAAATCCATCCGGGTCCTCCTATATATCTTAATTTGATAGCAATATATATATTTATATTTTGATTGTCAACCGAAGCTATTTTCAGGTTTGTCTATTTGAGGCGCGGGTCGGATTCGAACCGACGAATCGAGGTTTTGCAGACCCCTCCCTTAGCCACTTGGGTACCGCGCCTTACTGCTATAAAAAAGGAGCCGGGATATCTGTTTCCGAATCAGCGAGTGGCGAGTTGTCAGGCATTTGATATTCTATCGAAAAACTGGGATTGTGTCCAATCAAACTGTTTACCGTATAGGAAAAGTCAGGAAATCACGGTTTCCTAAAAATATAATCACCGCTTCACTTTGCTGATAGATAGCAGCAAATTCCATGCCAGCTTGCCCCCTTGCATTTTTAATTAGTAAAATACCCGGCTAGATGGGTAGCCTCATAAATTCTCCGCTTGGGCAGCTTTTTTTAGCCTTTTATCAAAAGTGATTACACTCAATTCAGGGATTTGTATCTGGAGAGTTTTGGCTGTCGCCAAATGCCAGAGATCCGCTCCACGCAAAGACCATTTACGGGACAAGGTTTTTGCCTTTCTCCATTCAGGTGATATATTCAGACGCCTCCAGGGGCCTTTTTCTAGAACTTCATAGACGGCATCAAACAGAACATCGGTCAGAAGTCTTTCCCGTTTAAGACGGGAGATTACGGCACAAACTTCTGTATAGGCTAAAGTGGACATCAAATGGACGCCTTCTTTTCGAGACCATTCTACTGCTTCTCGGCTGTGGGAGTCTTTAAACAGGACAGAAAGAATGGAAGACGAATCCCAATAGATAATATGTTTATCGATCGGCCTCATGAATCTCTGTCTTCCTGAAGATAATCCTGGGCAATTTCTTTTGAAAGAGGCAGCGGAGGAGGGAGAGGCAGTACTTCTGTTTTTTGCGGTTCGATCCATCCTTGTCTTTCAAGTCTGTTGATGCGTTCGACCAAAGAAAGCGAGTCCGGAGCAACTGGTACGATTTTTCCCACTGGCTTGCCTCGATCGGTTATAATAATTTCTCCCCCTTTCTGAATGTTTTTCAGCAACCTGCTTAAATTGATCTTGGCCTCACGAATACCGACAGAAATGGGCTGCATGGTTTTTCTTTCCTTCATGTAATTACAAGAACTACAATTCAATTGTAGTCATGTTAACCACATTCTGTCAAGAGAAAACTGGATTATTCATAAAAATTGTCGATACGTTCCATCATCAATATTATTAATTGAAAATCTGATTTTTATATATCGACACTTTTTCCCCTTCGGGCAAGCCGATCTGCTTTGTTGCGGCGCATTCGCAGTATATGAATACGGCTTCATACACCACGTCGTGCATATCGACTTGTGAATAATCCAGGCTAATTGGCAAAATAATAGCTGCAGTATTCATTTCATAACACTTCTCTAGACGAGCAAAGAGCTCGATTCATCTCAAATTTTCCTGTGGCCTCAATAATTCCATGTGACTTTATAGCGTTTGACGAATTGGTAGCCGTCTTCGTCCTCTTCAATGGTGTAGAGCCTGTTTTTCTTCCAAATTTGTGGCTGAATTTTAAGTGGAATTTTGGCTATATATCTTCCCTTTGAGTCAAAAACATCATAATAAAAGCCATTTCCATTTAATATTTTTTCATAGGTACGAACAAAAATCCTATCCTCATCATCAATAGTAAAATCTCTATAAGCATTATAATAATCATCCCAAACTATTTTTACTCCCGGTGAAACTTTGTCATAGCCTCCAAATTGCTTTTTTATCAAACTGTCTTTGTCTTCTTGAGTAATTTTTATAGGATTATAATCTTTGATGATTTTCTTTATTAATATTCCTTCTGAATTGATAATATTAAATTCATATTTTTCAGGAAATCCCCAAATCACATTTCCTTCTTGTGTAATTTCCCAAGAAGCTTTTGGAAAGAATGGGTTAAGATTTGGGAATTTTAATATATCAGTAGAAAATATTTTCATGACTTCTTTCAATCGGGAATCAAATTTTTTCAGCACATAAATCACTTTCTTATCCATAATCATATAATTTGCTACTATTTGTCCTTTTTGATCGACTTTTGGGTTATTAAAAAAAGTCATATTTGTCTGTGATACCGAACGTTTAAATGTTCCATCTGGGCTAAAAAAATGAATTTGACGTGCCCCAGGATCATTCACAAGAATTTCATTTTGGGGTGTCAAATAAATCTGAGAAGGGCGTTGAAATTCACCTGGTCCCTGTCCTTTTCGTCCAATTGTATTTATATGTTCGCCTGACTTATCAAATACTTTAATATTAGCTTCCTTATAATCAAGTATAAATATTCTTTCTTTAGTATCTACATCTAGATCTCTTACTTCCGAAAATATAAAATCTTCGCTTCCTTTTGTTTTTCCTATGATAAGTTCTTCTTTAAGACTGAAGACATCTTCATTATACATAGGCTTTGTTGGATTATTTACAACAGTTACACCATTAATGACTTCAATGTACCCCTTCCATTCAGTCTTTTGTTTGTTCCAGGAAATAAATAATAAAAGAATGACAGGTATAAAAAAAATGCTTTTTTTCATCTCATCCCCCTTGTAAAGATTTTATACGGAGAACGCATAAGTGCTTTAAGTAAGATGGTTGAAGATTTCAGATGATAAGTGAAGTATATGGGTAAAAAGAACTTTCCCTCAAGAACGATTAAAACATCCATCCCTTTGCTGATAGATAGCAGCAAATTCTATGCCAGCTTACCCCCCCTAGTAGTTCCAACTCACTTTATAGCGTTTGACACATTGGTAGCCGTCTTCGTCTTCTTCAATGGTGTAGATCCTGTTGTTTAAAATGATACGGGGGCCTGATTTGAATGGTACAGTTAGGATATATTTTCCCTCTGCATCAAATATGTCATAATAATATTTCTTTCGATCAGGGGTTCTCTTAAATGTAGAAACATAAATGCGTCCCTCATCATCCGTCATCATCCCTCTAAACGGAGGGAAATACTTGGGTACATCCAACTCTCTCTTCATTTCGGGAGGTATGCCCTCTTGACTTTCATCAACGTCTTCCTGGGTCGGTTCCAGGGGGGTGTAATCCTTTTCTATCCGGCGCAGGAGGTTTCTCTCTGTGTCCATGATCTTTAGAATGTACCCTTCCCCGGCATATCCACAGATAAGTCGGGCCCCCTGTATCAAATCAAATCTTATTAATGTGAAGAAGGGATTTCGTTTTTTGCTTCCTCCCGCGCTTTGCAGTGGAGATGAACCGAATGAAATCAAATAATTAAACTCAGGATCATATTTCTTTACTTCATAGATGCCTTTTTCCATGATGATGTCCGTCGCATAAAAATTCCCCTCCTGATCAATCTTACGGACGTGGATCATGCCCCCTTTATAGGGAGTGCTTTTGATGAATTCTCCATCTTCGGTGAAATAGGAAATCCGGTTGGTGTCTCCCACGATGAGTTCTCCCGTATAGGAGAAAAATAGTCCAAGGGGGATCTGCAGCTCGCCAGGCCCCTGTCCGGGTTTTCCAATGGTCCTGATGTAGGTTCCTTCTTTGTCGAACATCTTGATGTGTTTGGCCTGGTAGTCCAGGACATATATGTCTTCATTTGGATTGACGACGAGGGTGTAAAGCCGCTGGAACATGTATTCCTCTCTTCCCTCCGTTTCCCCGATGCATAATTCTTCCTCCATCCTGAATGCCTCTATTCCGTACAATGGCTCTAATGGGTTTTTAACAACAGTGATCCCATCGATCTCCTCTACGGTTCCCTGCCAGGCATCCTTTGTTTTTCCACAGGAAGCGACCATGACTAGGGCCATTAAAGATATTATAATCACTTTTTTCATCGGTCCTCCATGCTGATCTCCGTTGGATTTGCGGGTTTTACATGCTTATATTGAAAAGATCCTATAAATTTTCTATTAACAATTTAGAAAAGGGGGAGCATAGGGCTTGAGTCTAACGGTTAAACTTTTTATTGCCTTTTTATCTCAGCCTCTGCTTCGCATCCTCCACCTCAGCTATACCAGGGTCAGCGTCTTTCCAGAAGTTAAGGAGTTTCTTTTATTACACTGACTATCTTTGATCGGATTTTTTTGGCACGAACTTCCAATTCTTCAGCTTCTTCCTTGCGCCCTAGCTTGTATAGCAGCTCAGCGTAAAACTCTAGAGTGTCGGCCAGGTAGGGATGATCTGGACCGAGCTTCTCCTCTCGTATTCGCAAGGCCCGCTCGAGGTGCGACAATGCCTGATCGTGATTGCCCGTATCACGGAGTAGCTTCGCGAATCCTTGCAGGCTCGTTGCGGTTGCGGGATGATCATCGTCCAGGGAGCTTTCGTTGATCGCCAAGGCGCGCTCCCACATCGACCGCGCTACTTCGTAATCCCCGGTCTGCCGCAGAAGGTCTCCCAAGCCACCAAGGATCGTCGCCACGCTATTGTGGTCGGGGCCAAAGACCTTCTCGTTGATTGCCAGTGCTCGCTCGAATAGTGGCCGTGCTCCTTCGAAGTCTCTCAGCTCGACGAGAAGGCATGCGAGATTATCAAGGCTGTTTGCCACTAGGGGATGCTCCGGCCCCAGGGCCTCTTCACGAATCGCCAGGGCGCGCTTGAAGAGCAGTAGTGCAGCGTCCGGATCGTATGTCTCACTATTCAGCCTGGCGAGGGCATCAAGATCGTTTGCGATGAGATAATGGTCCGGGCCAAGGACGTTCTCTTTGATCGCCCTGCCGCGCTCCAACAGCTTCCGTGCGGTCTCGTAGTTGCCCATATCCAGGTTCAAGCGTCCGAGGTTGGACACATCGCTGCCCACCCTGTCGTTGTCGGGACCAAAAGCTTTTTCGTTGATAGTCAGGACTCGCTCGAAGAGTGGTCTCGCATCCTCGAAGTTGCCCTCTTCGGCATAGAGGATCGCAAGGTTCCTGAGGGTGTCTGCCACATCTGGATGCTCGGGACCGAGAACCTTCTCAGTGATGGCCAGAGTTCGCTCGTAGTACCTTCGAGCTTCCTGGGAATCGCCCATCTCACTCGCCAGCATTCCGAGATTGTGAAGGGTGTCCGAAAGCTCGGGGTGGTCCGGTTCGAGGTGTTGTTCCTTGATCGCGATGCAGCGCTCGTACATTGCCCGTGCCCCCCTAAAGTCGCCCATATTATAGAGCAGGAGCCCCAGGTTGTTCAGCGGTGCCGCGATGTCCATGTGGTCGGGACCGCTGGCCTCTTCCCACACCGTGAGCGCCCGCTCGTAGAGTTGTTTCGCCCTCTTGTAATCGCCGGCACCGGCCATGACGTTTGCCAGGTTGTTCAAAGCGCTCGCAACCGCAGGATCTTCCGGTCCGTAGATTTGTTCCCTGATCGCCAGGGCGCGCTCGAGAATAGGTCGCGCCTCTTCGAGTTGGCCTGACTTCCGGAGCAGGTTGCCGACAGACTCGAGGCTGGCCGCCATTTCGATGCTTTCGGGCCCAATGTACTTCTCCCGAAGCGCAAGTCCCTCCTCCAGGAGCAGTTTTGCGTTGTCGTAGAGCCCGAGGTTTAGGTAGACTTTTCCCATCGTATTCATCAGTCGGGATTGAATCCGGGGTAGTGCCTGGAGTTCTTTTCTGATTTTCTCTGCGCCTTTGTCCAAAATTTCTCGGGCTGTGATTGAATTCCCTTTCGCCTCACTCGGATCAGATACTTCGAAGAGATCAACAAGAAAATCCGATACCTGCTTGGTGGTCTCGACTTCTTGTCTTGCAAACCGCTCAGCTCGAGTCGCTCGTATAAATCCGATCGTAGCAGCAGCCCCTCCAATTACAACAGCCATCATTACCAAAACAGCTGCTGTTACCCCAAGTTTATGTCTTCTTACGAACTTTCCGATATTGTAGATGTTACTTGGTGGCCTTGCGATGATAGGTTCGGCATTTAAATGTCGAGTTATATCAGCAGTTAGGTCGGATGTAGTGGAATAACGTCTTGTGCGGTCCTTTTCCATGGCCTTCATTACAATCCAATCGAGATCTCTCTTAAGCTGCCTGTGAAGGGAGGGCACATCTGTTCTTCTCTGTTCTGCAATCGAGGTTTGAGTATCACCCAGACTGTTAAGCCGAGTGCTTACCTTTGGTGGATCGGTTTCTCGAATTATTCGTTGAATCTCACCGAAACCAGCTTTTCGTAGAGTTTCCGGATCAAAGGGAAGCACTCCTATAAGAAGCTTATACAATATTACACCTAGAGAATAGATGTCAGTCCGCGTGTCAACATCCAGCCCGGACATCTCTGCTTGCTCTGGACTCATATATTCAGGCGTCCCAATAAGTTGCCCCTGCTCTGTGAAGAGCGTCCTCTCAGTCAAACTATGTTCTGTGGCTTTTGCAATACCGAAATCGATAATCTTGGGAATGGGCTTTTCTTCCTGAACTCCCACAAGTATATTTGAAGGCTTAAGATCACGATGAATCACACCTTTCTGATGAGCATGCTGGACTGCCTGACAGACATTAATGAATAGCTCTAGTCGCTCTTTAGTAGTAAGCTTGTGTTTGTCACAATATTCCGTGATCGGAATTCCACGAACTAGCTCCATGACAAAGTAGGGCCTCCCTTTTTCTGTTGCTCCGCCATCGTAGATTTTGGCAATATTGGGATGATCCATCACCGCCAGGGTCTGTCGCTCCGTCTCGAAACGAGCTACCACTTGCTTTGTGTCCATACCTAGTTTTATGATCTTGAGGGCGACACTCCTCTTAACTGGCTTAATCTGCTCGGCCCTATACACCACTCCCATACCACCGCTTCCAAGTTCTTCAAGAAGGATATACTTCTCTGAAATGACCTCTCCAATCGTCGAATCTTTAGCTGGAGTGCGAAGAGTTCTAGTCTCAGCATGAACAGGCCTAAGTTGAGTACCGCACTCGCCGCAGAATTTTTGAGTATCGGGATTCTCAAACTGACATTTGGAGCATTTTGTTGACATTTGGTTTCCCCTGTACCTAGTTGGCAAAAGGATATCAAGGAATGTGAATAGAGTCAATTGTAAAATGAGATAGACTTATCTCACCACTCCTTAGTGTAAACATTGAAAAGAGGCATGAATATTTAGTATATTGGTAAGAAACAAGCCGTGGCAAAGTAAAAGTTTTTATAAAAGATAAAGCCACCAAGGAAGAGGTGGGAAAATTAGTGCCCAGGGATATAATAAGCCCAATGGCCAACAAATCCATGAACCGCGGACGACTTCAAAAGCCATCGGCGATTCCTACCAGCATGCTCGGCGGAATTGCGTTCGTGCTGGTGACCGGAACGTCATCACATTAAAGGAGGAATAGAAAAATGAAAAAATTGTTTCTCTCTGCCCTACTATTGGGATCAATTGTAGTATTAACGACCTCATTACTCCCAAATCAGACCCAATATATTTATGCCAAAAAATTTAGCTCATCACAGCAAAAGAAGCTAAAGAAGATCTCAGGGATGATCTGGGATAAAAAACCGGAGGAGCAAATCCTTAAAGCTTGGGAAACTTTTGTGGATGAAGAAAAAAAAAGCAAACCTGACTTCAAGGAGGCTATCAAAATCATTTTCGTGGAAGTTAAAACCATTGCCCAAAAAAACGTCCAAATAGCCCAGGAAACAATCCATCAGGCAAAGATCTTAAAGTTAGAAATCGATCGGGAAAAGGAAAACATACGTAATCTCCGGCTTCGACACAAGAGGTCCAGGAGATTCAGGTCTGTCAAACGAAAGAAACTAGAATTCAGTGAAGCAAACCCACCAAAAGCGATAATCACAGAGGCTGGATATATCTCAAACATAAAGGAACTCGATGAATATGAAGGTTATTTGCAATGGGGGGGCAAGGAAGCAAGCCTCCAAGGTACCGGAGGAGTAGCCCTCTTGGAATTCGCCAAAGATGCAATCCAAACGGCAGCTTCAAACATTTCTGGAGTTGGGACCCTCGCGATAAAAATGCGTAAAATTGTTTGCCGAAAAATGGGAGCAGTGTTGTAAATGTCAAGTACTTTTCCCATCTCTTCGGTAAGGTAATTTCCCATCGCTTTGGTAAGCAGTTTTCCCATTTTTCAATGAGCTGGAAATGATGGGGATTGAATCCACGACTTCTTAACTGCCAGTCAAAAGGTCTATATAGACCAATCCTTTCAATTTAAGATTTGACGCTCTTTTGACATTTTGCACTCAAAAGAGCTTAAAAAGGCATAGGCATACTAAAACACAAAATGAGGAAAACTAAAGAAAAATAAGAGGTAAGGCTGGAGCGGACGAAGGGATTTGAACCCTCGACCTTCTGCTTGGCAAGCAGACATTCTACCACTGAACTACGCCCGCTCGATCAGGGCTGAAAATAATTCATGAGCCAGACTATCAAAAACCTGCATTTCTGTCAATATGCTCCTGCTCCGGAAGGAAGGGATGTGTCTTTCGGCCGCATAGTCACGCTGTCTGTGATCCTGACCACATCTTTACAGGAAAGGATTTTCACGGTTGATGTCCTGCTTTGGACATCAATGACCACCATGTTGGCAAATGCGCGGGGAAAGCTGTTTTTGGAGCTTATGCGGAAGACAAGCAGTTGATCCCCGATCCGGATGCCGTCCTGAGAGCCCAGATCAATGAGGGCTTGGTGGTTGCTTCCGATCTGAACAAGCCCATTGTGCAGATATAGGAAACGGCCGATAATACCCTCTCCTTCTGGGATTAGAACATCGTATCCCAGATCCTTTCCCATCCGTCCCTCTTTTTCCTCAAAAGGGATCAGGGCATGTCCTATCGTCACTGCGCCGCATATATGTTCCAGTTCAGCTGCAGCCTTTTCCTCATCAACCATTATGATCCGTGCGCGTCCTCGCTTTCGGGCAATCCGTCCGAAATTTTTTATTTCAGGCCCGATCTCGACGATAAGAAAGACCTGCCCCTCTTGCAGGCCGGAAGCGCTGCCGTAATTCAGATAAACAACATCGTTATTCTTCAACATGATCCTTTCGGTTCTGATTTCCCGGTCGACGATCTTCAGTTCTGGTGGTTTTCCCTCCCAGATGAACATGGAGCAATAACGATCTGACAAGGAGATCAGAGGTTGAAGATCTTCATCGGAAAGATCGATCTGTAAACCCGCGTTCAAGAATGGTATCCCCAGCAATAGGACCACAGCAAACAACGATTTTCCCATTTTTTTTAATATTGATGTCATGATGCTTCCTTTTTGTAAAAATCTGTTAATATTATAATCAGGGGTTTAACGAGTGTCAACCTGACTGAGTGAGGTTCAGGTGATCTGGTCTTTAAAGATCCTGCTGGGATTGAACTTGATCCTGTTCTTGGGGGGGATTCTGACTGTTTCCCCGGTTTTAGGATTGCGGCCTGTCCGGGCTTTTCTGTGTTTGACTTCAAAGCTCCCAAATCCTGAAAATGTTACTCTTTCCTCTTTTTTTAAAGAGGCGATAATATTCAATATCAATGATTGAAAAGCTTTTTCCGCCTGACGATAAGTGATGCCTGCATCTTTAGACATTTTAATTGTGATGCCTTTTTTATCCATTTTAACCCTCCAAAGGAGTCTGCTTACTATATTCATATTAAAAATAGCATAAAAAAGTCAATAAAAAAATATGCTCCCCCATAACCTGTTTTATGAATAGTGCAGGATAGACAACTTTCCTGCAATCCTTTAAAATGAGTGCATAGAGAAATATGAGCGGACAAAAGGTTAAAGTAGCGCTGCTTTTTGGGGGAAAGTCTGCTGAACACGATATTTCGCTAATTTCTGCAGCCGCTGTTTTCAGAAATCTTGATAGAGAAAACTTTGACATCATCTCTATTTACATCAACACTGAGGGCAGGTGGCGGCATGTGGAGTCTCCGCTCCTTCCAAAAGATGAGTTGATCGAGGGGACGTTTCTCTCATTCCTTCCCTGGGGCGGCCAAAATACCGGAATACCAGTGGATGTGGATATTTATTTCCCTGTCCTTCATGGCCCGTATGGGGAAGACGGCACAATTCAGGGGTTTCTAGAAATGGCAGATGTTCCTTATGTAGGAGCCGGCGTTCTCTCGTCTGCAGGGTGTATGGATAAGGCTGCAGCCAAGATCCTCTTTAAAGCGAACGGTCTGCCGATCGTCAAACATCTGACTATTCATGAACCGGCCTGGCGTTCAGGTAAAAAAGAAATTCTTCAACAGATTACAGATGAATTGAGGCTGCCGATTTTTATCAAGCCGGCAAACATGGGTTCCAGCATTGGGATCTCCAAGGTTGCTGATCTCAGGAAAACGGCTGATGCTGTGGAGCTGGCTCTGAAATTTGACATCAAAGTTGTCGTTGAACAGGGTGTTGCAGGAAGGGAACTAGAATGCAGTGTTCTGGGAAACGAAAAGCCCCGTGCGTCTCTTCCCGGAGAGGTCCTGCCCTATAGGGAGTTTTACGACTACAGCGACAAGTATATCGATGGAAAAACACAATTTAAAATTCCAGCTCCTCTTTCTCCTGAGATGACCGGGTATGTTCAGAAACTGGCAGTTGATGCCTATAAAACCCTCGAGTGCTCCGGAATGGCCCGCATCGATTTTTTCCTTGAGGATAAAACAGAAAAGCTGTTTCTGAGCGAGATCAACACTATTCCTGGGTTTACAGATATCAGCATGTATCCCAAACTATGGGAAGCCAGCGGCATCCCTTTTCCGGAACTTTTGAATATTCTGATTGATCTGGGTGTTTCCCGCCACAAACATAAAAAGCGCAAAGGAATCCATTTCAAACCATGAGAGTTTTGGGGATCGACCACGGTGATAAGAGAGTCGGATTAGCGGTCACCGACCTTCTCCGGATCACGGCCCAGGCCATAGGGTTTTATGAGTTAAAGAACAAAAAGGAAGATCTGGGCTACTTCAAATCCCTTGTTGCCGAATATCAGATCAAGGAGATCGTTGTTGGGCTTCCTCTGATGATGGACGGTACAAAAGGAACTCAGGCGCAAAAAGCAGAAGAATTCGGGGAATGGCTGCGCAGGAGTCTGGATCTGCCGGTTGCCTTCTGGGATGAAAGGCTTACTACCAGGCAGGCTTTTTCCATCCTCCGCGAGCAGAACATCAAGCATAAGGCAGGGAAGAAATACAAGGACCAGCTTTCTGCAAGCATCATGCTGTCAAGCTACTTGGAACATAAACGGTCGGAATCCCATGAAGCGTAAGATCCTTAAATTTGCGGCTATTTTTTTCCCGGCGGTATTTGTCATTTTTTCTGCAATATTTTATATAAAGTATAACAAAGTGCCCTCTTTGGAACCACGGCAGGCCGTTTTTATGGTGGAGAAGGGAAAAAGCGCAGGAGCCATAGCCCGGGAGCTTGAGACCAAACAAATCATCCGGGAGAAATGGCCCTTTCTTCTGGCATACAGGCTGTTTTTCCGTTCAAAAACGATCAAAGCCGGGGAATATGCATTTGAACTTCCACTTTCTCCAAAGGCGGTCCTGGAAAAGATCACCGAAGGGAAGATCACCCTCCACCCCATTACGATCCCGGAAGGTTTGACGAGGCGTGAGACTGCCGGCCATTTTTTTTCCATGCTTTTTATTGATACCTCGGATTTTTTGGCTGCTTCCGAGAACACAGGCATGATTTCAGATGTGGACCCTGACGCAATCAACCTCGAAGGATACCTCTTTCCTGAAACATACCATTTTCCTAAAAATACTCCGGTTAAAAAGATCATAGAGGCCATGGTCCTCCAGTTCAGGTCTGTCTTTAATGAGGAATGGAGCAGCAGGGCAGAAGAGCTGGGAATGACAGTCCGTGACGTGGTCATTCTTGCGTCCCTGATCGAAAAGGAGACTTCAAAGCCTGAAGAGCGCGTTCTGATATCAGCCGTTTTTCATAACCGTCTGAGGATAAGAATGAAGCTCGATTGCGACCCCACGATCATTTATGCCCTCAAAGAGGAGGAAGGCTTTAACGGAAACCTCAGGAAAAAGGACCTCAAGTTCGACTCGCCTTACAACACCTATCTCTATCGCGGGCTTCCTCCAGGGCCGATCGCGAATCCGGGAAAGGGGTCTCTAAGGGCGGCCTTGTTTCCCGCCGATAATAATTTTATTTACTTTGTCTCAAAAAATGATGGAAGCCACTATTTCAGCTCATCATTCCGCGAGCACCAGAATGCTGTTAATCGGTATCAACGCAGACACTAAATCTGGATTATTCACAGGTAAATATTTGTAGAAAAAAATATTTTATTCTGCTATATTGTTTTTTTCATTCCAATGTAAAATTAGTTTACACCGGATAAAAAAAATCTTTGGAAAACAGGACATTATATGGAAAAGAGTATAAGTGGCACGAAATTTGCTCTGCTTATATTCGAGATATTCGAGGAGGAATTATGAAGATTAAAAAAATTGCAATTTCAGCACTGATGTTGGGGCTCATATTGAGTCTGGCCGTTCTGCCTGGCAGTGCCGCGCAAGAAAAGACAGAAAAAAAATCTGTTGTCCCGCCCGAAGTGATGACTGCTCTTAAGACAGGAATCCAGACACGAGAAGCCAGAGCGGATATTCCTTTTACAATTATTCAGAACATTTATCTGCCTGCCAGAGAGAATCTGCACAGCATTTTTCTATTTGAGTGCAAGAATGCTGACCTCG
>CBDVEQ010000050.1:0-14026 GCA_965373045.1 uncultured bacterium
AGTAGGTTTCTATCTCGCGGATGATCTGAATTGTCACGTCCGGATCAATGAAGTTGGCTGTTCCAACTTGCACAGCAGATGCACCGGCCAGCATGAACTCAACCGCATCCCCGCCGGTCGCAATACCCCCCATACCCAAAACCGGGATCTTGACAACTGACGCCGCCTGAAAGACCATCCGAACGGCAAGAGGCTTGATGGCAGGACCGCTGAGTCCACCGAACACATTGGCGATCTTTGTTTTTTGTGTTTCGATGTCTATCGCCATGGCCAGAAAAGTGTTGACCAGGGATATTGCATCTGAACCGGCCTCTTCAGCGCTTTGTGCGATCTCCACGATGTCTGTGACATTAGGGGAAAGCTTGGTGATGACAGGGCGCCGGCTTATTTCTTTCACCCGTTTGACAACGGAATAGGTCGCCTCAGAATCCTGAGCCGGGCACTTCCCTTCTTTTTTTACATTTGGGCAGGAAATATTCAGCTCATACGCGGCAATTCCTTCAAGACCGTTCAGAAAATCTACGACCCTGGTATATTCTTCCTCGTCCTCACCGCAGACATTGATGAAAACCGATGTATCGTACTTTTTCAACTCGGGTAGAATCTCATCCGCAAAGTTTTTCACGCCTACTCCCTGTAAACCGATGGCATTGATCATACCACTTGGAGTCTCTGCGATCCGGGGAGGAGAGTTTCCTTCCCGGGGAGAAAAATAGAGGCCTTTGACGACAAAACCACCCAGCTCATTCAAGTCCATGAAAGGCGCAAACTCCAAACCATAGCCAAAAGTGCCGCTTGCAGCGATCACAGGGTTTTTTAGTTTGATGAAACCCAGGTCAACAGATAAGTCAGTCATAATGATTTATTCCCATATAATTCTGTCAGCAGGAAAAACCGGTCCTTCCTGACAGATTTTCGTCCATTCTTCAGTCCCGGACATTCGAATCTTTTTCACGCAACCCCAGCACGCCCCGAATCCGCATCCCATAATAGATTCAAGGGACAGTTGGGCAGGGATACCATTTTTTTTGGTGATCCCGGCTATCTCCTCCATCATGAGATCAGGCCCGCAGGCAAAAACAATTTCAGGGTTTAATTGATCTATTTTGGATTCAACCAGCTCTGTCACAAATCCTCTGAATCCCAAAGATCCATCATCCGTGGAATACATGAGGCGTATATTTTTTGCCTCAAAGCGCTCCTTAAGAGGAAGATCCAGGGCGGTCTTCCCACCGTAAAATACTGTTACATCCGAACCCAGGGCCAGAAGTTCTTGGGCCAGAAAGTAAATCGGAGCAATGCCGCGCCCTCCGCCGACAGCAGCCGCTCTTTTTTTTCCGCTCCCGTTCTTTATATCGAATCCATTCCCTAAAGGCCCTAAAATATTCAGGCTCTCTCCCTCTTTTTTCCCGGCAAGGAGAGTTGTCCCGATCCCGGATGACTGGAAAAATATCTCCAGGCTATCCCCCTCCCTGGAATGGATGCTGAATGGACGCCTGAGCAGGGGGACGGACCGGTCAGAAACTCTGGCCATAATAAACTGCCCCGGCAGCGCTTTTTGCGCGATCTCGGGCGATGTTATTCTGATGAGATGATAATCCCCCCAATTTCGTCTATAAGTTATCCTTGCCGACGGGTCCTTGATCATGAGAATTGATTCTAACATGTTCGCCGGGAAAATTGAATCATCACAAAGCCTTACTGGATGATATATAAGGAGTTATGTAAGGCTATCGGCCATTTTTTATAAATAAAGCAGTAAAATTGACAGGTCCGCTGTTTATTTGACATAATTACACCATGAATATCTCAAAGAGAGGGATCGAGATCCAGGCATCCCCTATCCGGAAACTTAAGCCTTTTGCCGACAGTGCGATCGCCAAAGGAATTAAAGTTTACTTTATCAATATCGGCCAGCCGGACATTCCCACGCCTCAGCCCGTCTGGGACGCGATGAAGAACTTTGATGAGAAAGTACTCAGTTACGGTCCTGCTCAGGGTTTTCTTGAATTGAGGCAGGCTGTGGCCGATTATTATTCTGATTATAATATTTCTCTTAACGCCGACAATATCATTATCACTGTCGGAGGTTCAGAGGCCCTCTACTTTGCATTCAGTGTCGCATCCGACCCGGGAGGGGAGATCATCGTTCCTGAGCCGTTTTATACCAACTACAACGGCTTTGCGACATTCGCCGATGTAAATCTCATCCCCCTGACTCTGAGTGTTGAAGACGGATTTCGGCTTCCTCCTGTGGAACAGATAGAATCAAAGATCACGCCTAAAACCAGGGCATTTCTTCTTTGTTCGCCGAACAATCCTACCGGATCTGTCTATACGCAGGAAGAAATAGAAACGATTATCGGCCTGGTTAAAAAACATGACCTGTTTCTGATCTCTGACGAAGTGTATAAAGAATTTGTTTATGACGGCGCCAGGCACATCAGCGTGCTTGAATACAGTGATGTTTCGGACAGAGTAATCGTGGCCGACAGCATATCCAAACGGTTCAGCTGCTGCGGAGCCAGGATCGGAGCGATTATCACCAGGAACGAGGACATTTATCAGGCGGCGCTGAAATTTGCGCAGGCAAGACTATGCCCTCCCACCCTGGAACAGATGGGAGCGCTGGCCGCCTACCGGATGAAGAAAGACTATTTTAAGCCCGTAAGGGAAGAGTACCAGAAACGGCGTGATATTCTGTTTAACGGCCTAAAGGATGTTCCCGGCATCATCATGTTTAAGCCAGGGGGCGCATTCTATATAACCGTAAAACTTCCCATCAAAAACGCTGAGCACTTTGCTCAGTGGATGCTGACGGATTTTCAGATGAATAATGAAACGGTCATGGTTGCACCTGCACAGGGTTTTTATGCTACCCCGGGTAAAGGCCTAAATGAGATCCGGATCGCTTATGTGCTGAAAGAAGAGGATCTTATCCGGGCCCTGAAGGTCCTCAAGGCCGGGCTGAAAAAATATCAATCTCTATTCGACTGATCACAGGCGGAGAAAACTTGGCAATATTCTCCCCTCATCTATTGATTTTTTCCCCTGTTGGGTGTATATTTCTTGTTTATATTTTTGAATTCACAGTTGGAGTTGAAACGTGAAAAAACATGTCTACTTTTTCAGCAGAAATGACGCTGAAGGCAACAAGGATATGAGAGATATCCTTGGGGGCAAAGGCGCCAACCTCGCCGAGATGTCTGGTATCGGTATTCCAGTCCCTCCGGGTTTTACGGTTTCCACTGATGCCTGCAATCAATATACATCTTCCGGGAATACAATTCCCGAAGAGATTCAGAAGGAAATCCTTGAAAATCTTTCCAAATTGGAAAACGCCTCCGGGCAAAAATTTGGCGACAAGGAAAATCCGCTCCTCGTTTCCGTCCGATCAGGAGCCAAGTTTTCAATGCCCGGGATGATGGACACGATCTTGAACCTGGGCCTGAACGACACAACCGTGGAAAGTCTGGCAAAAAAAAGCGGTGTTAGGCGATTCGCACTGGATTGTTACCGCCGGTTGATCCATATGTTCGGTGATGTTGTCCTTGGCATCTCCAAAAAAGAATTTGAAACAATTCTAAAAACCATTAAAGACAATGCCGGTGTGGTCAACGACTATGATCTGACCGAAAAGCACCTTGAAAAAGTCATCAGTGAATACAGAGCCCTGGTCCAGAGAGAAACAGGAAAAGATTTTCCTCAGGATGTGCGGGAACAGCTCTTCCTGGCAGTATCAGCCGTATTTAGCTCCTGGAACACACCGAGAGCCATAACATACCGGCGGTTAAACCATCTTCCTGATGACCTGGGAACAGCCGTCAATATCCAGTTGATGATATTCGGCAATTTCGGAGAGACATCCGCGACAGGTGTTGGTTTTACACGCGATCCTGCCAACGGCCGCAAAAAACTTTACGGTGAATATCTGGTCAATGCCCAGGGCGAAGACGTGGTCGCCGGGATCCGGACACCCTCCCCTATAGAAAATTTGGAGGAGAAGATGCCGCGGATATTCCAGGAATTGAAGGACATCACAACCCGGTTAGAGAACCACTACAAGGATATTCAGGATTTTGAATTCACAATCCAGGAGGACAAACTCTATATGCTTCAGACGCGGAGCGGAAAAAGAACAGGGCAGGCGGCCGTTAAGATCGCTGTCGACCTTGTGGAGGAAGGACTGATCTCCAAAGAAAGAGCCATAATGCTGGTAGAGCCCGATTCTCTTAACCAACTGCTCCACCCGGTCTTTGATGTCAAAGATAAAGCCACTCATGACAGGATTGCAAAAGGACTGGCTGCTTCTCCAGGGGCAGCCGCCGGACAGGTCGTATTTACAGCGGACGATGCAGTGGACTGGAAAAAAGACGGCAAGAAAGTCATTCTTGTCAGGGATGAAACTTCTCCTGATGACATCCACGGCATGAGCGCCTCTCAAGGGATCCTGACAGCAACAGGAGGCATGACATCGCATGCCGCAATTGTAGGACGGCAGATGGGCAAATCCGCTATTGTAGGCTGTGGAGAGCTTGTCCTGAATGAGGAAGAAAAGTACTTTACGGCCGGCGGTCAAAAGATCAAAGAAGGAGAATGGATCTCCATCGACGGTACCAGTGGTGAAGTCCTTAAGGGCGAGATCAAGACAAGACCTTCGGTGATCATCCAGGTCGTCAAAGGCGAGATCAAACCCGAGGAATCCGAGCTTTATTTGAATTTCAGCAAATTGCTTTCCTGGGCAGACAGCTTCAGGAAGCTGAATGTCCGGGCCAATGCCGATACTCCTGAAGATGCTCAGATAGCCTTTGCATTCGGCGCAGAGGGAATCGGCCTGACCCGCACAGAGCATATGTTTTTTGATAATGAGCGCCTTCCTTTTATAAAGGCTATGATCCTCGCTGAAACCGAAGAAGAACGCAGGGACAATATAGGCAAGCTTCTGCCCTTCCAGAGAAAGGATTTTTACGAGCTGTTTAAGGCTATGAAAGGCAATCCTGTAACTATCCGGACTCTCGATCCGCCTCTTCACGAGTTTCTGCCCAAAAAAGAAGATCTGATGGTCGAGATCGCCACGCTGAAAGCCTCCGGAAAAGAAGATAAAAAGAAGACTCAGGAACTTTTACAGCTCCTTGAACGGGTCAACGCTCTTTCAGAGTTTAACCCGATGCTGGGACACCGCGGCTGCCGCCTGGGCATCACCTATCCAGAGGTCATTGAAATGCAGGCAAGGGCCATCTTTGAAGCCGCATGCCAGCTTGTAAAAGAAGGCCAAAATGTCCGGCCCGAGATCATGGTTCCTCTGATCGGATCCGTGGAGGAACTGGCCGACCAAAAGGCGATCATTGTCAGAGTCGCCGGGGAATTGATCAAACAGTCCGGGATCGATCTTGACTACACGGTCGGAACCATGATCGAGATTCCCAGGGCAGCTATCACAGCGGCCGATGTTGCAAAAGAAGCCGAGTTCTTCTCTTTTGGCACTAATGACCTGACACAGACCACATTCGGAATCTCCCGTGATGACGGGGCTTCCTTTATTAATCATTATCTCTCACATGGCATCTGGAAAGACGACCCGTTTCAGACTATTGACATCAGCGGTGTCGGGGAACTGATGAAGTGGGCCGTGGAAAAAGGTCGTCAGACCAGGCCGGACCTGAAAGTCGGTATCTGCGGAGTCCACGGCGGCGATCCCCGCTCTATTGTTTTCTGCAATAAAATCAGACTCAATTACGTCAGTTGCTCCGCATACCAGATCCCGATCGCACGGCTTGCTGCAGCTCAGGCAGTATTGGTGGAAAAAGATGTAGTATAGCCTGGATTATTCATGGCATCGATTATAAAAAATCTATTATCCCGCTTAAGCCGGAAAAAATCTTCTCTCAAATTTATCTACAGCGACTCCTACTGGATGTTCGATATGGAGGAACACATTTTCCCCCTGGACAAGTACCGGCTGCTCTATGAGCAGCTTATTCGAATGGGCGTGAAAAAAGCCGAGTTCCTGTCTCCTGAACCAGCCCAGGATAAGGACATAGTGCGGGTTCACACTTCAAAATACCTGAAAAAACTGACCACCGGCATGCTTTCTACAGGAGAGATTTTAACACTCGAACTGCCCTTTTCGGACAAAGTTATGGAATTCGCCCGCTTGTCTGCCGGAGGCAGCATCACAGCAGCTCTGACTTCTCTTGACTGCGGACTATCAGTCCATATCGGCGGGGGATTCCATCACGCTTTTGCAGATCATGGGGAAGGTTTTTGTGTCATAAACGACATTGCCATCGCTCTGGAGAAATTGAAATCAGAAAATCTTATAAACAAGGCGATGGTCGTGGACTGTGATGTTCATCAGGGAAACGGAACCGCTAAAATATTTGAGAAAAAGCCATATGTATTTACATTTTCAATACATCAGATGGACCTTTATCCCGCACAGAAAGTAAGAAGCTCAAGAGATGTCGGTCTCTGGTCAGGGGACGGAGATGAGCCCTATATATCTGCACTGGAAACTAATATCCCTCAGATCTTTGAAGAATTTCTTCCGGATATAGTCTGTTACGTCGCTGGAGCAGACCCTCTCGGCAAAGACCGGCTAGGAGGACTTGATCTAACATTCAGCGGTCTGGAAGAACGGGACAGGATCATCATCGGGGAGGCCCGGCGGCGGGGCATACCTGTTTTTATTGTCCTGGCAGGAGGGTATGCGGCTGACATTGCTGATACAGTTAAAGTTCATATGAATACGATCAGAACAGCGCTCAAGATCAGCCGCAAGTTTTATTAAATTGACTTTTAATATGGGGGATAATACATTTAGCTCTGCTCATGCGGACAATTCATAATGCGAATCGGTTTTGATATCAGGCCTTTTCTCAAAGAAGAAACCGGTGTGGGGGTTTACTTTAAAAACCTTCTTTTTTCGCTTTCAGATATAGATCCGGAAAATGAATACTATCTTTTCACTTCCTCATGGAAAGATCGATTTCAAGCCTATAAGATCCCGTCTTTTTCAAAGATGCAATTCCGCGATTTCCAATTACCTGTCAGGGCCATTAATTTTTTGTGGTATAAAATGGGATGGCCTCATTTGGACTTTTTTTTTAGAACAAAGCTCGATCTAACCCATTCTCCCACTCCGCTTCTGCTCCCCAGCAGCGGAAAAAAAATCGTCACAGTATATGATCTGTTTTTTATGGACCGGCCGCATGAGGCAGACAGGGAGGCAAGACAAAATTTCCGTCATAAGATCGCAGGCGCCCTTCAAAGAGCGGATGGAATCGTCACCATATCTCGCTTTACCAAAAATCATCTTCTGGAAATATTTCATCTGGATCCGGACAAAATTAAAGTTGTCTATCTGGGCCTGGACAGGACATTCTGGAAGACAGCAACCAGGCCGGAGCAAAATTCGGTCTTGACACATTTTAAACTCCCTTCCCAGTTCCTTTTATTTGTGGGAGCACTTGAGCGCCGAAAAAATCTTGTTGCCCTGCTGAAGGCATTTAAAACCGTCCGCAGGCGTCATAACAAGCTTCATCTTGTCCTTGCCGGCAGAAAGGGGGAAGATACCAAAAATATCTTAAGAACAATACAAGAGCTGAAGATCGAACGCTGCGTGAAACTGACGGGCTACTGCAGCGAACAGGAGCTCCGCTGCCTTTACTCTGCCGCCGCACTGTTTGTTTTCCCGTCATTTCACGAAGGATTCGGCCTTCCCATGGTTGAAGCCATGGCCTGCAGCGTTCCTGTCGCTGCTTCCCGCATTTCAGCCATTCCAGAGATCGGACAAAACGCAGTGGATTATTTTGATCCCGGAAACCCGGAAGATATGGCCCGCAGCATTATGACAGTGCTGGAAGATACAACTCTGCGCAAATCCCTCATATCAAGAGGGAAAAAAAGATCCGCCGAATTCAGTTGGAGGACGACCGCAGAGCAAACCCTTAGTTTCTATCAGAAGGTCATGGAACAATGACAACCGCGCCTGATCTCTCTGTCATCCTTGTCAATTACAACGACAGGCCTCATCTGGAAGACTGCCTGCAGTCAATCCGCAAGGAAGAACAACATGTCGACCTTGAGATCATTCTGGTTGACAATGCCTCTACGGATGGAAGCCTGGCCCTGGTACAAAAGAGTTTTCCCAATGTCCGTCTTATTCAGAACCGGGAAAACCTCGGATTTTCACGAGCCAACAATAAGGGATTTGCAGAAAGTTCCGGAGATTTTGTCCTGTTTTTAAACACGGATACCGCCCTCTGCTCAGGAGCCCTTAAAATCCTGATGGACTGGATGAAAAACACCCCGGAGGCCGGAGCTTCCGGTCCTGTCCTTTTCGGAAAAGATAAAACCTTTCAGGTGTCTTTTGGCTTTAAACGTGGATTTTTTAATGAAATGGCCCTGAAGCTGTACCTGAATTCAGTTTACAGGCGAAAGATCAAACGGATGGAAACGATTAAAGAGGTGGACTGGGTCAGCGGCGCCTGTCTTTTTGTACGAAGGAAAGCCTTTGAGCAGGCCGGAGCATTTGACGAACATTTTTTTCTTTATTATGAGGATATCGACCTCTGTTACCGGATAAAGAACAAGGGCTGGAAAATAGCGTTTGTACCCCAGGCTCGTGTCTTCCATGAGGGAGGGGCCAGCACATCTTCTCTTTCTATAAAAAGCCGATATATTTACAGGGAAAGCCAACTATATTTCTACAGGAAGCATAATTCAAAATTGTCCCGGATTCTTCTCCGATGTTTCTTGCAAAAAACCTTGAACAGGCTCCATGAAAAAGATAAGAATACTTGAGATCATTGACAGGCCGTTCTTGGGCGGAGGGCAGCGCAACGTGCTGTCCATCGCTGCATCTTTGAACAGGAACACATTCGACATTGCTGTTTGTTCTGACGGCGGCGGTCCTTTCGTGGATGAGGTGAAACGGCATGGAATCTCCCATTTTTCAGTTCCCTTCTCCAAAAAAGTCCATGGAAAGACCCAAAAGTTACTTATCCAGGTCTTCAAGAACAACCATTTTGATATCGTCCATACGCATGGAGGCGTTGCCGGATTTTTCGGGCGCCGGGCCGCGAGGAAATGCGGAGTTCCGGTCATTTTACACACGCTCCACGGCATCCACTATCTTCATTACAGGAATCCGGTGGCAAGGCTCCTGTATATCCTCCTGGAGAGATGGTATTCCCGCTTTACCCACGGTATGATCCTTGTAAGTGAGGCGGATCAGAAACAGGCGGTAAAATACCGTTTATGTTCCGAATCAAAAATGCGGATCATTAATAACGGAATAAATTTTTCAGAAATAAAAAACCTCTCAACCGTGGCTAAGGCGGAAAAGAAGGCTGTACTTGGTGTCCATCTGAAAAAACCAGTCCTGGGAACAGTAGCCCGGCTTCATCGTCAGAAGGGTATCCCCTTTCTCGTTCAGGCTATGGCCAGGATCTCTAAGGAACTGCCTGATGCCGTACTCCTGATCGTTGGCGGGGGCCCGCAGGAAGAAAAACTAAAAAGTCTGATCCGTGATCTTGCCCTGGATGAAAAGATCATTTTTCTGGGCGAAAGGGAAGATGCAATGGAGATCCTGTCCCTGTTTGACATATTTATTCTTCCATCTCTCTGGGAAGGACTTCCCTATGTTTTGATGGAAGCGGCCGGAATGGCTAAGCCTGTGGTCGCAACCTCTATTGACGGTGTTAGGGAAATGATCAGGGACGGAGAGACCGGACTTCTGGTTCCGGCTGAGGATGCAAACGGACTGGCCGTGGCTGTGCTCCGCCTTGTTCGAGACAGGGGCCTGGCCGATCGTCTGGCGCAGAATCTGAAGAAGCATATCACTACGGCATACGGCCTGACCCGCATGACTGCTGAGGTCGAGAATTATTATAAATACCTTGCATCTGAAGTAAAAGACCAGACCGATTGACAAAGGATCGAGGGCTTCATTATAATCACGCCGATGAACAATATTAAGGCAGCTCTTATCCACGACTGGTTTCCGGTCCGCCGCGGAGGGGAAAAAGTTTTTGAGATCTTTGCCGAAATCTTTCCTGATGCTCCTATCTATACTCTGTTCCACTTTCCTGGAAGTCAGATCGAGGATATCGAAAAAAGGCGTGTCCACACCAGCTTTATCCAGAGGCTTCCTTTCCTCAGGTCAAAGTTCCGGCACTACCTGCCGTTATTCCCTCTGGCAGCCGAACTGTTCGACCTTCAGGACTTCGACCTGATAATTTCCAGCTCTCACTGTGTGGCTAAAGGAATCATCCCGCGGCCGGACGCTCTGCATATCAGCTATATTCACTCCCCTATGCGGTATGCATGGAACCAGTATTTTTCCTATTTTTCTATTGAAAAACTCGGTGTTTTTTCCCGTTTTTTTATCCCGCCGGTCATCCATTACCTGAGGATGTGGGATGAGTCCTCATCTCACAGGGTCGATCATTTTATTGCCAATTCAGGAGCTGTGGCTCAGAGGATCAGACGCTATTACCGGAGAAACGCCGATGTAGTCCATCCTCCTGTGGAAACGGGATTTTTTCAACCTGCTGAGGAGGAAGAAGATTATTATCTGATCGTCTCCGCTCTTGTCCCTTACAAAAAGATCGATCTGGCGGTAAAAGCCTTCAATCGATCAGGCCTGCCGCTCAGGATCATTGGACAGGGACCCGATGATAAGAAACTCCGGAAAATGGCATCAAAGAATATTCAGTTTCTCGGATATCTTGAAGACAGCGATCTGCTGAAAGTCTATCAAAGGGCCAAAGCGCTGATCATGCCCGGTGAGGAGGATTTTGGGATCAACTCTCTGGAATCACAGGCCTGCGGTGTTCCTGTCATCGCATACGGGCAGGGCGGCGCGGCGGAAACCGTTATCCAGGGCAAGACAGGCATTTTGTTCCATGACCTGTCCGTGAAAGGGCTGCTTGAGGCACTTGACAATTTCAACATCATGACTTTTAATAAAAAAACAATTCGCTCAAATGCCATGGGTTTTTCACGCGAGGCATTCAAGAATAAAATCATGTCATATATCTTAGAAAAATGGAATGAACACACGAGTGGAATATGCTTAGAAGATACAAAACACGCTTGATCGGCTTTTTTATCCTGAGCGATATGCTCGCGATTTTTCTCTCTTACTTTTATTCCTACGGTTTCCGCTTCTATGTTTACATCATACCCATCAACCCCGAAAAGGGCATCCCGCCGCTACAATCCTATATCTATGTGTTTCCTGCATTTCTGATCGTCCATCTCTTTATTTTCTTTTTGCAGGGATTTTACAAAACCCGGCTCCGGCGGACCAAACTGGATGACTTTTTCACAATCATACTTAACACGATATTCACCATGCTTTTTTTCCAGGCTGTACAGAATTATCTTTATTCGTACAGCCAGGGGACAGCCCCTCTGTTCCGCTTTGATTTTAAAATAAGCCACTGGTTCCTCGGCGTCTATTTTGTTGTGGTGATCTTTATGATCTCTTTCTTGAGAAATCAGATCTATTTTTACATGAAAAGACGTTATGCCAGAGGACTGAGCCTCCAGAATGTCCTGATCATCGGGGCCGGAAAAATGGGAAAAGCCATCGGTCTCAAGCTTGCAAAATATAAAGACCTGGGATTTACAGTCAAAGGTTTTTTGGATGATGGAGTTAAAGAAGGGCAAAAAATCGATATCGGCCAGGAAGTTAAGGTCCTCGGCGGATTGGATAAACTCAAGCCCCTCCTGGAAGAAGGAGATATAAACGATGTTTATGTCGCGCTTAATTTAACCAACTATCCGAAAATTATGGAGATTCTCAACGTCCTGAATAAGCACACCGTCAATGTTCGTTTTATTCCGGATGTATTTCAGCTTATGACCTTGAACTCCCGAATTGAAGACCTTGATGGATTTCCTGTCATCAGTATTGATGAACCTCCTGCACGCGGCATAATGATCTTCGTTAAACGAATTATGGACATAGTGGTGTCTTTTATTACCATGGTCCTGCTTCTCCCGCTTTTTCTGATCGTATCTCTTCTGATAAAAATAACATCCAGAGGGCCGGTGTATTACCATCAGGATAGAATTGGGTTGGACGGAAAAAAATTTGTCATGCACAAATTCAGAACCATGGTAAGTGATGCAGAAAAATCGACCGGTCCTGTCATGTCCAAGCCTGATGATCCCCGAATTACAAAGTTAGGCAGGATCCTGAGAAAATTCAGTATTGATGAACTGCCGCAGCTCTTCAATGTTTTCCTGGGAAAAATGAGCCTGGTCGGACCTCGTCCGGAAAGGCCCGTTTTTGTAAAAGATTTCAAAGAAAAAATCCCCAAATATATGCTGCGTCATAAAGTTAAATCCGGTGTGACCGGATGGGCTCAGATTCACGGCCTGCGCCAGGATACACCCATCGAGAAAAGGATCGAATACGATTTTTATTACATAGAGAATTGGTCGCTTCTTCTCGATATTAAGATCCTCTGGAAGACGCTAAGAAAAGGTTTTATAGACAGAACTATTTAACCTCTCTAGAGGAGGAGCTTCAGCGTGTTCGGCGCTTATACAGATGGAAACCCTTGACCGCATAGTTTATTCCCGAAAAAATGGTCAAGATCAGCGTTAAATAATAAAACCACATAAGAAACGAGGGGGTTATCTCCTTCCAGTTAAAAAAAAGGACAAGAAGAAGCGCTCCCATTTGACAGATAGTCGTCAGTTTGCCCGGAATAGTCACACTGACATACTTTTTGTTCGTTATACTGTACAAAAAAAAAGAAACGCTCACAATCAGGATATCACGACCGAAAACACATCCGGTCAGCCAAATGGGGATAACATTGGAATAGCTGAGGGAGGAAATCGATAAGACAATATAAGAAGCATTCATCAACAACTTATCAGCGGCAGGATCAAGGAACTGCCCCAGTCTTGTTTTCTGATGGAAGGACCGGGCGATAAAACCGTCCAATGCGTCCGTAGCACTGGCGATAAGGAAAACAAGAAGCCCTTCAAAGATCTTTTTATTCAAGATCAATACAATAAAAACAGGGACTAGCAGGATCCTGATGAGGCTAAGAATGTTGGGGATGGAAAATATCCGGTCTGTTATTTCATTTTTCATCTATAATCAGCTCAAATCAGGCATCTCCTCTCATTGAATCAACGCTAAAATAACATCCAGGTATTTGAACATCTCCCGGCCTGCCACCGGCCTGTCAGGATTGAAAGTTCTTCCGGATTCCAGGGACATAATGTCATAAGATAAGATCTGGATAATGGGCGTTTGATAAAAATGGTCGATGGAAACATCCTTCAATTGAATCCGGTCAGGCGGAATATGCTGAATGAAGCTGAATCCCCTCATTTTCAGATAGTCGATCAACCGGACGAGCGTTTCTGCCGCCTCCGCCCGGGTCATGATTTTTCCCGGCTGGAATTCATGATTGGAGTAAACATCAAGAATTCCAAGTGATGTGACTTTGAGGATATATTTTTGAGCCCAGGAAGTTGCGATATCAATGATAATGGGCGGTTTCTGAATGCGTTCGGTCATGATGGACTTGAACTTCACTCCAATCAGTGCAGCGGCATCCTGTTTTGTGATTGCTTCTGAAAATGGGATTGCATCATACTGACTCGGAAGCTCAAAAATACCAAGGCGGTTCTTGATGGTCTCAAGGCAATCTTTTATTTCCTGGTCATCCGGATCGGATTCCTGAAGATTCTCGAAAGCCTCCAGGCTTGACTTATAATCCTCTGCCTGAAACAGTGTCTCAGCATAAAGTTTCAGAATGATTGAATTATCCGGATCTTTGGAAATAGCAGATTTCAGATGGACAAGAGCGCTTGTCCACTTTTTTTCTTCTAAAAAGATATTGGCAAGATTCCAATGTGCATCGATAGAATCCGGAGTAAAGAACAGGGCTTTGAGAAAGGTCTCTTTGCCTTTATCCAGGCTTCCGCCGGCTAAAAAGGTTTTGGCTTCATTCAGGAGGACTTCTGTTCTCTCTGCTTTGATGGTTTC
>CBDVEQ010000051.1:0-14015 GCA_965373045.1 uncultured bacterium
ATCGTCATTCCGGAACTGAACGGCAAGATCGACGGTATCGCCATCCGGGTCCCTACCCCAAATGTTTCTCTTGTCGACCTCGTAGCCACCATCCAAAAAAATACGACCGCAGAAGAAGCGAACAATGCTTTCAGAACAGCAGCCCAGGGAAAACTGAAAGGTATCATGCAGTACAATGAAGTCCCTCTTGTTTCAGTCGATTTTATGAAAAATCCTCACTCCTCTATCATTGACAGCCTTTTTACTAAAGTTATAGACAACAATATGATCAAAGTTCTGGCCTGGTATGACAATGAATGGGGATACTCCTGCAGGCTGGTGGACCTGGTTAAGTTCATCACACAATAATTCAGAATGTTATTTATTGAAGACCTTGATTTTCAGGGAAAAACTGTTTTTTTACGTGTGGATTTTAATGTTCCTCTGGATCACAACCAGCAGATCCGCAATGATGCCCGAATTCAGGCTGCGCTTCCTACACTCCAATACCTCCTCGATAAAAACGCCAGAGTCATTCTGGCTTCCCATCTGGGACGCCCAAAAGGAATAGTCGTCCCTGAACTCAGCATGAAACCGGTTGCCAAGCATCTCCAAAAATTGATCTCAGCCGGCGTAAAACTTGCGCCTTCTGTCACAGGACAGGAAGTCGAGCTTTTAAAACAGGGCCTCAAGGAGAATGAGGTGCTGGTTTTAGAGAATCTTCGGTTCGACTCTGCTGAAAAAACTAACGATCCCGAATTCGCCCGGGAACTGGCAAATGGAATTGATATCTATGTCAATGATGCCTTTGGGACTTGCCACAGATCTCATGCTTCGGTTGTCGCCATAACCAAATTTATTACAAAATCCGCTGCCGGTTTCCTTGTCAAAAAGGAAGTTGAATACCTTAACAAGGTGATAAGATCCCCTCAAAAACCCTATATCGCCATTCTGGGCGGGGCCAAAGCCTGGGATAAAATCCCCATAATCCAGAATCTTCTGACCAAGGCTGATACCATCCTTATTGGAGGGGCAATTGCGTATACATTTTTTTCTGCCCAGGGCAAAGGAGTCGGCAAATCCCTGGTCGAAACAGACAAAAAGGAAATGGCTCTCAGCCTGCTCCAGTCTGCCTCTGAGAATAATGTTGATTTTGAGCTTCCGGAAGATCATATCATCGCTTCAGCTATAGATCAGCCGCAAAACGCCCGTATTGTCAACGACTTCCCCATTCCCCGTGAAATGATAGCCTTTGACATCGGACCTCGAACCATTGAGAAATATATCAGCATCATTTCCAGCGCTGAAACTATCCTCTGGAATGGTCCTATGGGAGTTTTTGAAATCGAAGAATTTTCCATAGGCACAACATCCATAGCAGAAGCCGTGGCATCCTCTAATGCCATGTCCATAGTTGGGGGAGGCGATTCTGTAGCAGCCATCGCCAAGGCTGGCGTTGAAGACAGGATCACCCACATTTCCACCGGAGGAGGAGCGTCTTTGGAATATATCGCGAGTGAAAGACTTCCGGGCCTTGAAGCATTATCGGAGAAATAATATGCCGTACACCAATAATATCCCTTTTATCGCCGGGAATTGGAAATTACATAATACCATTCCTGAGGCTGTGAAACTTGCCATGGATATTTCTGCAGCCCCTCTGGATCCGGCAGAGGCAGAAATAGTCCTAATACCTCCTTATACAGCATTATTTGAACTGAACAAGATCCTCTCCCATACTCAGATACATATCGGAGCACAAAATATTTTCTGGGAAGATTCCGGCGCCTACACAGGCGAGGTCTCCGCCCCCTTACTTAAAGACGCAGGCTGTGTCTATGTTCTAATCGGGCATTCGGAAAGAAGGCAGTCTTTCAGTGAAACAAATCATACAGTCAATAAGAAAATAAAAGCGGCCCTTACACATAACCTCAGCCCGATCCTGTGTTTTGGAGAATCACTTAAAGAACGACAAAATAACCATACCATTAAAAAGATTGAAACCCAGCTGCAGGAAGGATTGGAAGAACTTTCGAGAGAAGAAATAAAAAAAGTGATTTTTGCCTATGAACCGGTATGGGCGATAGGCACCGGCCTGACAGCCACTCCTGCCCAAGCCCAGGAAATCCATAGTTTTATTCGAAACAAATTGGCAGAAAATTATGGAAATAAAACAGCCTCATGTGCTATAATCCTTTACGGTGGTTCGGTTAAACCGGACAACGCGTTTTCTCTTATAAAGGAGAAGGACATCAACGGTGCACTCATCGGAGGAGCATCCCTCAAAGCCGAATCCTTTATAGAAATTACTAAAGAAGCCATTAGAGCATATAAGGAAAAACAGTGGGTACTTTAATTACGACAGTTCATATTATTGTTTGCTTTATTTTGATCCTTGCCGTCCTTTTGCAGTCTGGCAAATCTGCGGATCTTGCAGGAGCTTTTGGAGGCGGAGGCAGTCAGACAGTGTTCGGTCCTCGCGGCGCGGCCAATATTCTGTCAAAACTCACCACCCTAAGCGCTGTATTATTTATGGTCACGTCTTTGGGACTATGGATCCTCTCTGCAAAGGGAGACAAATCCGTGGTCCGCGGCACCGAAGCTCCGGCACAAGAAACCACTACTGCTGCAACTGACACTATAAAAGAGAACCAGGCACAACAGCCAACTGAAAAGAAACAGCCCGAACAAAAAACAGAAAATAAAACACCTCCTGAAAAGAAATAATTTCGTCCACCTTTGATGCCGAAGTGGTGGAATTTGGTAGACACGCATGGTTGAGGGCCATGTGAGCGTTAAGCTCGTGGGGGTTCGAGTCCCCCCTTCGGCATTCCATAACCAATAAAATTTCTATTTTATTTATTTTAAACCAGATTTGGTCTTGACACCCAGGCCATTTCCGCTTTATGTCACCCATACTTAACTTGTTCCCATATCACGGAAATAGAAATACTTTCAAAACTTATACGGGGGATGCTCCATTTGACAAATCCTCAAAATTAATTAGACTGAAGGAAATCAAGGAATTGCGCCTTATGACACCAAAGCATTTATGCCATTTGTCCCTTACGGTTGTCTGCCTTTCTCTGCTTCTGGCAGGAGCCACTGCCTGCAAAAAGCCGGAGGAAGCCGCCACAGACACCTTTATCCAAGATGAAACGGCATGGAGAGCGGAGCGTGACCAGCAGATGAAAGCCCCTGAAAGCTGGTTGAGTATTGCTGGCCTGTTCTGGCTGGAAGAGGGGGAAAATACATTCGGCACAGCCGAAGCCAATGCCATCAAGCTGCCCGAGGGTTCGGCCCCGGCCTTTGCGGGAAAATTTGTTTTTTCTGGCGGGAAAACCGAAGTTGTCTCCACCGAAGGGGTGATTCTTACCTCAGATGGGGAAGAAGTCAAACACATGGCGCTTAAGAACGACCTCACAGGCAAACCTGATATCATAGCCCTGAACGACCTGCGGTTGTGGGTCATCCTAAGAGGGGATCGATACGCGATCCGGCTCAGGGATTTGAACGCCCCTGCCTATAAAAATTATAGAGAGCTGGATTTTTTCCCGCCCGACCCTGCATACAGGATGGAGGCGGAATTTGCTCCTTATTCCGGGCCAAAAAAGGTCACTATTGCCACAGCCGTGGGAACGGTGGTCGATCTGGACGCGAAAGGGATTGTAAAATTCCGGATCCGTGATCGGGAGTGCGAACTCGAAGCTTTTGAGAGCGGGAAGGACCAGCTCTTTTTCATATTCCGGGATGGAACCAGCGGGAAGGAAACTTATGGAGCGTCCCGCTTTATGGCTGCTGATATTTTAGCCCCTGGAAAGATCGACCTTAATTTCAACCGGGCTTATAATCCTCCCTGCGCCTACACTGATTTTGCGACCTGCCCTCTGTCGCCCGCAAAAAATGTCCTGAGCGTGCGTATTGAGGCCGGGGAAAAGAACTATCCCGGCGTCCATCATTGATTCAGCTGTAAGTAGACTGCCAAACTCGCCTGCGAGAAACGCGAAAAAAGCAAGAAGCGCTCAAAGAGCTGGATTCCCGTTTGCACGGGAATGACGGAACACGACAAAGCCACTGCGAAGAGATCGGCTCGCCCGAAGGGTAAAAAAGGGCCGATGATAAAAATGGGATTCGAGGATTCTAGGGTTCGAGTGTTTTTGTTATGTCCCGTTGAAGTAACTGCCTGGACTATTTACGAGTCGAGGTTGATGCATCTGCAAGAGGCTGTTCGTGAAGCCGTATTTATATACTGCGAACGGACGGCATCGCAGCAGATGGGATAAGATCGGCTCGTAAATTGTTCAGGCTAGTGTTTTTCGCCCTTGATCATCTTAACTCCATGTTCCAAAACCGGTATCAACAGGCGTGTACACAGGGAAACAGCCTTGACCGACCCCGGAAAATTGACGATGATCGTTTTTCCTTTTACTCCGCTGTATCCACGTGAAAGCACGGCATTTTTAGTCTCTTTAAAGGATTCCCTCCGCAAATACTCGCTTATTCCAGGAAGTTCTTTCTCGCATATCTCTTCTGTCACTTCTGGCGTGATATCACGCGGTGAAATTCCTGTTCCTCCATTTGTGAAGATATAATCCTTGTCCAGGTTTCCAATGATCGCTTGACGGATCGCCTCTTTTTCATCCGGCACCACAGTCAGAACGATATTGACATACAGCTCACTTTTCTGAAGAATATCCCTAATTTCCGGGCCGGACAGGTCCTCATACTCCCCTTTAAACGCTCTATCAGATACTGTAATGACCGTTACTTCCAGCATGGACGATCCCTCCTTTGATCACTCTTGCAAAGACTGATTTTTCCGGCATGATGCAGCGGCCTGCCAGTTCCTGGATAATGCACGGAGTGTGGCATTCCTTCCCCTTCTGGGTTATCTCCAGTTCTGTTTCGCCTATGATTATGCGTCTGCCCACCGCTGTTGTTGTCCAGTCGATCCCGCGAGTGACTATATTTTCTCCGAATGCGCCATGCTCAAGAGATAAACCTTCAGACCGTAAAATATCGATCTCTTCTCCCCCCAGGAACGAGACCTGACGAATACCTGGCCCTGCATGAGCATCCTTTTTAATCCCAAAATCCTTGATCAACTGGATGTTCTCTGCGGCATGCTTTTGTGTGCCTTTTTGATCGGAAACACAAACCGCTTCAATTTCAAATCTCATTTTTGGATTTCTCCTTTAAAGATATGTCACTGATCCTCATTGTCTTATCCACAGCTTTGCACATATCATATATCGTCAATGCGGCAATGGAAATTGCTGTTAAGGCTTCCATTTCCGCACCGGTCCTGCCAATACACACAACCCGGCTTTTAATATCCACACCGTCATTTTTGATATCCAGCATCACCTGAATATGGTCGAGAGTTATATTATGGCATAAAGGGATAAGTTCAGATGTCCGCTTTGCTCCCTGAACAGCAGCGATCCGTGCAGTAGAAAGCACATCTCCTTTCTGGATCCGGTTTTTTTTTATTAGATCAACCGTCCCCTGCTGAAGATATATCTTTCCGGATGCGACCGCTTCTCTCTTTACAACAGTTTTTGTACTGACATCAACCATTTCGGCTTTACCGTCTTGTGTCACATGGGAAAGTTTCATTTTATCCTCCTATTTCCCAATTTCCCCTGATAGTACAGGACTGCCCCTGTTCAGGTTTATTAAGAATGGCCTTCTTCAGGCTGCCCGCTATATCTTTAAAATCCACATCTATCTCTTGATCTGAAAAAAGACAGGGTTTAAGCTTTCCGTCCGCAGTCAACCGGATCCGGTTGCAGAAATCACATGGAAGCGGCCGTTCCGCCTTAGCATCAGACTGATTGTTTTTCCGGCCGTATAATGAATAGTGATTGATTCTCTGAAGTACAAGCGCATTTTCCCAGCAAAAATTTTTAATTTCATTTACATCTTCATCATTCAATCCGGGGATCAGCACCATATTCAATTTAGTGTTCGTAAATCCCGCCTTCTGTACAGCTCCTATCCCTTTCAGAACTCTGTTCAAGTCTCCCCCGCGGGTGATCTCCTGATATTTCTTAGGATCCAGGGTATCCAGAGATATATTGATCCTGTCCAAACCGGAATTTTTAAGCTCGTCTGCCATTGATTCCAGCAAAATTCCGTTTGTTGTAAGTGTGATCTCCTTCAGCCCTTTAATCGCTTTCAGATCACGGATCAATTGACAGATTTCTTTCCTTACCAGAGGCTCTCCACCTGTCAGGCGAACTTTTGTGATCTCACACTTGACAGCTTCCCTGACTATCAGGACGATCTCCTCATAAGAAAGGATCCGGTTGCGGTTCTTCAATATGACTCCGTGTGGAGGCATACAATAAATACATCTCAGATTACACCGGTCAGTGACCGATATCCTCAAATAATTGATCTTTCTATTGAATCGATCGAACATTCACCGTGCTCCCGGCTGGTATCTTTTCGATCCCTTTTGGTATACAGACCAATCCATCGGCCCTGTTTAAGGCAAAAATGTGGGCAGAGCCATGAAAAGGAATGGGCTTGATTTCTCCGCTTTTATACAGGACAGGGATAAATGCTGATCGATTGGCTCGTTTTCTGGAAAGATCGTTTTTCAAGATCCCTTGTTTATAGACCGGTTTGAACTCATGCCCCATCATCCTATACAGAAAAGGCTTAATAAATATCTCAAAAATCACAAATGTGGAGACTGGATTTCCCGGCGCCCCAAAAACTATATCGTGCTTTCGAGTAGCAAAAACAGTCGGCTTGCCCGGCTTGACAGCCACTTTATCAAAATGTAGTTCAAAACCCGAGTTTTTCAGAATTCCAGGGACAAAATCATAGTCCCCTTCTGATACTCCCCCGGAAAAGATAACCACATCACATGGCTGCCACAGCTCTTCAAAAATTCTTTGTATCCTGTCTATGTTATCGGCAACAATTCCGGCATTGTGGATTTCCAGCCCCATCTGTTGGGCCTGCGCTGATAATGAATACGAATTGCTGTCATAGATCTGCCCCTCTTTTAACGGAGAACCCGGATCAACCAGCTCGGACCCGGTCACCACAATTCCCACAACCGGTCTTCTGAATGCTTTAAAACGGGACAAACCCATGGAGGCGAGAATTCCGACCTCTGGAGGACGGATCAACGTTCCTTTTTTTAATACCACATCTCCAGGTTTCACATCCTCCCCCATCCTGCAGAGGTTAATATTATAATCCTCTCCGGTGATCTGCATATATCCCTTTTTTTCTTCTGTTACCTCCTTTTTAATAACCCTGTCCGCGCCTTCAGGCATCATTCCCCCGGTCATGATCTTGGCACAATTCCCTTTTGTGACCTTCTTTTTGGGAATAACTCCGGCAGGCACGATCTCGATGATCTTAAAACGTTTGGAATCATCATCAGATATGAATGCATATCCATCCATAGCGGATTTATCAAAGGGAGGCATATAGATCGGAGATACTACATCCTGCGCTAAAATGCGGCCTAACGCATCTGAGACAGCAGCTTCCTCTGTTTGTGTTCTTACAGGAATCTGCTTCAAGATCCTCTCTGCCTCTTCAACTAAGATCATTGTTCCTCCTTAATGTTCAAAGACCTTGACCGCAGAGGTCTTAAAGGTCACCCAGAGTCTGGTTCCGGGTTTTATATCCATTTCCCTCAGCGACAAGTATGTGATATCCACATGAAATAATACTCCTGTATCGATCATCACTTCTACATGACTTCCCCTTTGGATCACCTTAAATACTTTCCCATAAAAAGAATTCCTTGCAGATGATAGGATTTTTTCCTTTGAAAGAAAAATATCGCTTGACCTGATGGCAATGTAGGCGGATTTCGCTTCCTGCACTAAGGTCAGAATCTCGTTCCCTCTGACATCTATCTTATTATTTTCAATTTTTCCGCTGAAAACATTTTTATACCCCATGAAATCAGCAGCTTTCCTTGTGCTTGGATTGTTGAACACCGCCTCCGGAGTATCTATTTGAATGATCCGGCCATCCATTAAAACAGCGATCCTGTCGCCCAGCGCCAGGGCTTCCTCAAAATCATGGGTTACATGTATGACTGTAGCTCTGTGATCTCTGTGCAGTTTCATAAACAGCCTATGAGTCTTGATCTTTGTGCTCAGATCCAGGGCAGCTGTGGGCTCATCAAACAGATAAACATCCGGATCCAAGACCATAGCACGGGCAATAGCAGTTCGCTGCTTCTCCCCTCCTGATAAGGTTTGGACACTGCGGTGAAGCAGATGCGTTATTTCAAGCTCTTCAGCTACAGTCTGAACAGACGCAGCTGTTTTATTTTTTTCTTCTTTTTTAATACGCAGCCCATAAGCAATATTATTAAATACATTCATATGGGGAAACAGCATATAATCCTGGTAGATCAGACCAATACCTTTTTCCTTGACGCCGTAAATCTTCCCGGAATCAGGTTTGGTCAAGCCTGCGATCATTTCCAGCAGAATCGTTTTCCCGGATCCGCTCGGTCCCAGTACAACAAAATACTCCCCTTTCCGGATATCGATATTAACGTTTGATATTTCAAAATCCGAAAACGTTTTTCTGAGCCCTTCGATCCGGATCATTTTCTATCCTCGATAACACGCAGAATTATGAATATGACCAGGCTGATAATTATAAGCAAAACCGTAACTGGAACTGCATAGCTCAGTCCGAAATTCTGAAAACGCTCGAAGATCATAACAGGCGCTGTCATTGGATGATAGGCAAGGATAACAACAGCCCCAAATTCGGATATGCCTCTGGCCCACATCATAATCCCTCCTGAAATGATTAATTTCCTGGCCATAGGAAGACTCACTGTAATGAACGTTTTCCAGGAGGACGCACCAAGAGTCATTGCGGTCTTTTCATAACGGACATCGATCAGTTTAAAAGCCTCCTTGGCGCTGTTAATGAGAAAAGGGACGGAAACAAAAAACATGCCCAGAGAAATGGCGGCTTCTGTTCCAATGATCGAGATACCGGTCCACCGGGTAAAAAGAGAATGACGTCCCCAGACCATCAAGAGTGCTATCCCGGCTGCTGTATGGGGAATGATCACTGGAATGTCGATCAAACCCTCTATTATTTTTTTCCCGAAAAAGCATGTCCTGGCCAACATATATGCCAGCGGCACTCCAAAAATAAAAGCTGCTATTGTAGCCCACAAGGATGCCCTGAGAGTCAAACATATCGACCGGAGAACATCCTTATCCAGTGCAGTTCTGGCCAGCTCACCAGGATCAGATGATATCATCATTTGGAAAAGAGGGATCACAATAAAAAGGATAAGAAGAGTTCCCAACAGAGAGAATACGATCTTAAATTTCATCTCTCCCTCTGGTAAAGAACATCTTTAAAGATTCAGGAAGAGCTTCAATATGATCCACTCTCGGAGAAATGACCGGGAAAAGACTGCTCTCCTGCATGATCCGCTGCCCCTCGGGACCAATGACAAATGCCACAAATCTTTCTGCCAGTTCAGGATAACGCACGGTATTGGGAATGGTGATCCCATAGATGATCGGAGCTCCACGGCGGACGATTTTCTCTCCGGGTGCAGCCCCGCTTATCTCAACACTGACTTCTTTGTAAAGGGATTCTAATGATGGAGATCTCAGGTTGATCTCATCAGGCAGCACAATATAATGTCCCTTATGCTGCTCGGCTATGCTGCGGTAAATAAATATATAATCCAGTTCCCCTGCATCAAGGAGGGCCAGGAGATCTACTTCCTTGGGCCGTATGTTTTTCCTGGGCAGCTTACCCTTCAGCTGTGAATACAGCCCCGGTCTTTTGAAATACTTCTCAGCCAACTTCCAGCACAGAATGGTTCTGTAACCGCAGGGATCAGCATCAGGGTCTGAATGGCCGTACTCCACTCCGGATCTAAGCAGGATATCAGGCCAGTTATCTGCGTTGATCTCTCCGGCATAGCGGCTCCTCTCGTTATACATGATCGTCATTGCATTCACTGCAAAATCGATGCAGAAACCGGCATGATCAGGAATCATCAACTGCCTGATCACCTCTGAGTCAGCAGAGGCCATTATATCCGCAGCCCTGTTCAACTCGGTTATTTTCCGTGCGCAAGTCCGGCTTCCTGCGGCCTCGGTTTGAATGACAACTCCGGGATTTACACGCATAAATTCTTCGGTCAGGTTTTTGATTGGAATTGAAAGAGAACCGGCATGAAAGATAAGCAGCGTGTTCTTTTTTTGCTGGCAAGCAGCCAAACAAAGAACCAAGACAGCCAGGCAAAAAATAAGCTCTTTTTTCAAATGCTTTTTCTCCTTTCCAAACACGGGAGGCAAGACCGTTTCCCGTCTCACCCTATCGGCTTAAAGGCATTGCCGAAGCTTTAGCGCTTCAAGCTCGGAGAATAATTACTACAGGTTATTCTGAATTATCATAATGGGAATTCATGATAAGGTCAAATGTCCGTGGTCATTGAAGGGCAAAGCGGGTTGGACAACATTATTAAAAAGGAAATGGAGCACCTCAGGCTTCTTAATACAAAACTGACGGAACTAAAATCCTGAAACGGTTCAATGCGTTTATTTTAGGCTGAGATACCGTTTTTCTTCTCAATATTTTTTCAGAATACGATCCCACCGTGTATTCTTAAAGATATTTACAACCGTATTTTTTATTCGGCCGGGAATCCCCTGGGATAAAGCCAGTTTGCGGCCCTTTTCATGCGACCAGTAGATCCTCCATGGTTTCCCTATGATGTTTCCTCTGGGGACAGGCCCCCAAATGCGTGAATCCGCACTTAGATTCCTGTTATCTCCCATACAAAAATAATAGCCTTCCGGAACATGGAATGCCATTCCCATGTCTGTTTCAATAAGCTGATCCCTGAATTCCGGGGGAAATTCATTCCACCATAGACCCGGTCTTTGCGGAGGAAAATCTTTCGGGACTCTCTGGTCGGCTCTTAGATTGAGATAGGGTTCATCTATAGAAATTCCATTAATATAAACCTCATTATCCTTTATCAGGAGCAGATCGCCTGGAAGACCGATGACACGCTTGACATAAATCAAAGTTATTCTGTTCTTTGCCTTTATCTCCGGAGGGGATTTAAAGACAACGATATCTCCTCTTTTTATGGTCTTTTTAGGAAAAAGAAGATCTTCAAGTTTCCCCACAGATTGAGAATATACAACTTTGTTCACAAAAAGCTGGTCCCCGACCAGCATGTGATCCTCCATGGAAGGAGTCGGAACACCATATGTCTGGATCAAAAAAGTATTTATAAAAAAAACGATCACAAGCACTTCCAGGATCATTTCGATATTTGCCCGAAGCTTTCCACTTCTCTTTTCCTTATTTTCTTTTTTCATAACTATCTATCCAGGGCATCTATCCTTAATCAAACAAAATTCATTACCCAGCTCAAAAAAATAACGCTTCCGATGAAATACAAAAACATCTTTACTGCATATCGATAAATGGCTTTCTTTTCATCAAACTTGATAAAGGCCATCAGAATGGAGACGATCGCCGCGAACAGTACCAGAGAAAACATATGGCTTTTAAACATGCATTTTCTCCTTCACGAGGGAAAAAACCTTCATTGCAATGAGAAAATTCAAAAAACCGGCGACTCCTATGTAAGCTGTACCGTAATGATACGATACAGAATTGAGTTGGCCGTTCCCTAATTCTGTCAGCTTGAAAAAGAAATAAAACAGTCCGTTACCCAGACTGCCGATGAACTCCATAACATGGATAGGTTGAAAACCATGCAGTGCCCCGATCTCACCCCCCATCCACAGCCCTATCAGTATGAGTCCAAGGATCCCAAAGAAAAAAACAACAGCCTTTTGTTTTTTTTTCAACAGAAAGTGTCCAAATCCCGGTATCAGCCATGACAGAACAAAATATACAAAGGGTTTTATCTTAGTTCCTGATATGTTCATATCAATCCTTTTTTGGTGGGTATTATAACTGTTTAAGAGCATGATAATCAATTCTGTCCTTGATTTAAAACATAATATATTGCTACTAATTTTGACTGGCCGATTTCAGGTGTGATATAAAAACAATCATAGTCGCTCAGAGGATTGAATGAAATTTATTATTAATTGTTATACAAGGCATAAAGTTATATTCAATCTGATCTTCCTTTTGGCTTTTCTCTATCTGTTCCTTTTCAGCCTGGAATTGATGGGAACTTCCTTAAAATTGTTCGGCAAGGATTTTGCCACAACTTTGATCAAAACAACCACAAATCCCCTTGTCGGCCTATTCATCGGGATATTGGCCACATCGATTATACAATCATCCTCTTCTACCACTTCCATTGTGATCGGACTTGTCGCCGGAGGCGCATTAAATATCGCCAATGCCATTCCCATCATCATGGGAGCCAATATCGGAACATCGGTCACAAACACCATGGCTTCCATTACCCAGATAAATCGAAGTCTGGAATTCAAGCGCTCCTTTTCTGCGGCTATTGTTCACGATTTTTTTAATCTTTTGGCGGTCCTTGTTCTTTTTCCTCTGCAGTATTTCACAAATTATTTAGGGCACGCTGCCACTTTTATGGGAAACGAATTCCAGCATATCGGAGGCCTGAAATTTTTGAGCCCCATCAAAGCAATCACCAAACCGGTAGTAGCTGTGATTAAAAACCTTATCGGAGATCATCCCTGGATCCTTCTGGCACTAGCCCTCTTCTGTCTTCTGTTCTCATTAATAATGATGGTTAAATCACTGAAAATCTTGATCGTCAGCAAGGCGGAGGGCTTATTTGACCGCTATCTTTTTAAAACCGCGTTTCGTGCTTTTTTCGTCGGATTGTTTATCACTGTCCTGGTCCAGAGCAGTTCGATCACAACATCTCTGGCCGTTCCTCTGGCAGGAGCAGGTCTGCTGACCCTCATCCAGATATTTCCTTACACAATGGGAGCCAATATTGGAACGACTGTCACAGCAATCCTCGCTGCTCTTGTTACTGGTAACATTTCAGCCATCATAGTGGCATTTTCACACCTTCTTTTTAATATATCCGGGATCATTATCTGGTGGCCTTTTAGATCCGTTCCCATATTTTTTGCACAGAAATTTGCGCACTTCTCAACCCGAAACAAACTTATCCCGATTTTTTACATAGGTTTTGTTTTTTTCTTTTTGCCGGTTCTTTTGATCTATATTTTCAGATAAAGGAGGACATATCATGTTTAAAAAATGGCTTGCGATATTCAAAAAAGACACACTTATGGATAGAGCCTATCAACGCTCCTTTGAAATGCTCGATCTCACACGAAACATGTTTAATAAATCCAGAGAATCTCTGCGTATGAAGGATGATTCCCAGATCGACATCCATATTCGTACTAAAGATGCTGAAGTTAATAAATATGAGCGTGAGGTTCGCCGGGATGTATTCAAACATCTTGCCATCGGAGGAGCATTAGACCTTTCCTCCGGGCTCGTCCTTGTCAGCATTATTATCGATATTGAACGTATTGGCGATTACGCAAAAAACATGGTTGAATTGGCATTGAACCATCCTGGAAAACTCTCCGGGGGAAAATTCGAAGAAGAACTCTGTAAAATAGAGAAAGATGTTGATGAGCAATTCAAGCAGACAAGGTACTGTTTTGAATTCTGCGATTCAAAAAAGGGGGGGGAAACTCTGGATCAATTTTTCTGGATCAACAAAGCGTGCGACCGCCTTATCCTAGGGCTTGTTCGGGGCGAAGAGATCAATATCAGCCCAGGTGATGCTGTAGCCCTGGCTTTGTACATCCGCTGGCTGAAACGCATCAACTCGCATCTTCGAAACATCACAACAAGCATTGTCAATCCTTTTGACAGAATCGGATTTGAGCCCAAAAAAAATAAAATTTGACTTCACCTGGATTTTTCACGGGTTAATAGGATCTAACATGAAAAAAATGACTATCAACAGGCGCCAATTTTTAAAAAAGTTTTCCATGGCAACAGCAGGAGTCCTGGGATTTCCATCCATTGTTCCGGCATCTGCTCTGGGGCGGCAGGGT
>CBDVEQ010000052.1:0-13851 GCA_965373045.1 uncultured bacterium
CATCCAAGCCTCATTTATTCCGCTTCCGCCTCTGAATATTTTTGCCTGTTATTTCATAAAACCGTCTGACCTGCTTATAGATCCCATCCGCATCCAGATCATACATCCTCTTGATTTGATCGACTTTGGCCACAGGATAGATCTCTACCGGAAGTCCTATCTGTTTAAAGTGAAGATCAAACTTCTTTTCCCTGTCTAAAACCTCTCGAACAGCGCTGCCAAAACCGCCTGCAATAATCCCCTCTTCTGCAGTCACAAAAACGTTGCCCGGCTGAGCGAAGCGGAGAATTAGATCTTTATCAAGAGGACTGGCAAAGCGTGCATTAACGACTGCCATGCTGATTCCTTTTTTCTCCAGCCTCTCCGCAGCCTTTATGATTGAGTCGACCATATTTACAAAAGCAAAAATCACATCTTTTCCTTCTTTTAGAACCTCGGCCTTTCCCAGGGGAAGAACTTTCAGATTTCCATCCATATGCACACCAGAAGCTTTCCCCTTTGGAAATCTTATGGCAACCGGGTGACCATAGGAGAGAGCGGAATGGATCATGTGCTGCAGTTCATTCTCATCCTTGGGAGACATTACGATCATGTTCGGCAAATGCCTTAGATACACGATATCATTGATGCCTTGATGTGTCGGCCCGTCATCCGGGACAATGCCAGCCCGGTCCAGAGCAAAAACAATCGGGATATCCATCAGGCAGACATCATGATACAACTGGTCATAGGCTCTTTGAAGAAATGTCGAATAAATGGCTAGAATCGGCTTGAACCCTCCCAGAACCATGCCTGAGGCGAATATAACAGCATGCTGTTCCGCAATGCCGACATCGTAAAACCTGTCGGGGAAAGTTTTACTGAACTCGATCAGACCCGTTCCAGCAGGCATGGCCGCAGTAATGGCAACGACTTTTTTATCCGCTTTTGCCACCTTAACCGCAGTCTTGCCAAAAATAGAGGAATAAGTAGGATGTGTATCCTTGTTTTTCGGTTCGCCTGTAGGAATCTCAAAAGGGGATGCGCTGTGAAAGGACGAAGGATTTGCTTGAGCCGGTCTGTATCCCCTGCCTTTTTTTGTCACACAAAGGATCAATATGGGCCCATCGAACTTTTTCGATTCTTCAAAGACCTCGATCAGCGACTTAAAACTGTGCCCCTGGACAGGGCCAATATACCGAATCCCCAGTTCTTCAAAGACCAGCCCCGGGAAAAAAGTCTTTTTCAGCGCTTCTTCAACGGCGCGTGCCACCTTGATCAGAGGCCATCCCACAGCAGGGATCGCCTTGAGTATGGTCTTGGCATGATCTTTCATCCTGAGGTAGTGCTGACCTGATACCAGATAACTCAAATATCGCGAGATCGCACCGACGTTGGGAGAGATGGACATCTCATTATAGTTAAGGATGATAATCACTTTCTTTCTGAGGTGGCCGATCTGATTTAAAGCCTCCCAGGCCACTCCGGCCGTCATGCTTCCGTCTCCGACAACTGCAATGACCTCATGATCTTCATTTCTCCTGTCTCTGGCGACAGCCATTCCCAACGCTGCAGATAATGCCGTGGATGCATGGCCGGTATTAAAAACATCAAACTCACTTTCTTCCACACTCGGAAATCCACTCAACCCCTCAAGCTGACGCAACCCTGTGAATTCCTCTTTTCGGCCTGTCACGATCTTATGTGTATAACATTGATGCCCCACGTCCCAAATGATCTTGTCCGCAGGGGTATTAAAAACATAATGAAGAGCCAGAGTGATCTCGACTACACCTAGATTCGAAGAAAGATGCCCGCCGGTTCTTGAAACAGTCTCAATGATCAACGCTCTTATTTCTGTCGCAAGCTGATTGAGCTCTTTGACCGACAGGGCTTTGACATCCCGAGGGTTTTTGATCCGATCAAGTAGTTTGCTCATTTTCAATCTTTTCCTTCAGAACAGAAAGTCTTATTGCGAGGTGCCGTAATTCCTCTGCGTCAATGGAAGCTTTTTCAAGCGCTATTAATGCATCCTTGATATGATCATCCAGTTTCTCCCGGGCTTTATCAGGGCCAAATAAATGGACACAATTCGGCCTGGGAGGAGAGTTATCAGGATAATCCTTAGCAGCATCCTGAATATCATCCCGTATCTGAAAGGCAAGCCCTACATTTTCTCCATACGCCTGCAGCGCTCCTATCTGGCGCGAAGTCGCTCCTCCAAGAATCCCCCCGGCCGTAACAGATGCGGTGATCAGACCTCCTGTTTTTTTTATCATCAATTCCATCAGTCGATCCTCTGAAATTTCTTCCGGGTTGTAAGTTATATCCAGGAGTTGTCCACCTATCATGCCTTCCACTCCGGCATAGTGGCTTATCTCTCTCATGGCTCTGCTCTTACGTTGGGAAAAATCTTTTCCATCCGGAACCTCTGCCATAACTTCAAATGCTAAAGACAACAGGCTGTCTCCTGTCAGCAGAGCAATATCCTCACCATATACTTTGTGGCAGGCCGGTCGGCCGCGGCGATAATCATCGTTATCCATACAGGGAAGATCATCGTGGACCAAGGAATAATTGTGAATCAACTCCAGAGCACAGGCGAAAGGAAGAATTCTTTCCATTTCAACATGGAAATAATCACCACTCGCCAGCATCAGCAAGGGCCGGTAACGTTTCCCGGCAGAGAGTACGGAATACCTCATCGCCTGGAAAAGAAGAGAATTCCCCCTGGACAGAATACGTTCAAGCTCACGCTCCACTGCATCTTTTTTTTGCTTGAATCTCTCTTCTATGATCATTCGTTTCAAAAGGGCAGCGTATTATTATCGTCCGGACCGGAATCATTATCCTTGTCAGCGGATCCGTCCTTTTCCGTGGGTGTTTCAAATCTTTCCGCCTTGATCTCGCCCTTTTCATCCTTTAGCAGGATCTCAATTTTTCTTTCGGCTTTGTCAAGTTCTTCCCGCAGGAACCTAGCCAGCTTGACCCCCTTTTCGAATAGCACAAGAGATTCATTCAGTTTTAATCCGCCTTCCTCCAGTTTGAGAACAATATTTTCCAATTCTTCCAGCGCTTTCTCAAAACTCTGCTCGGCCATTTTAAAAACTCCTTTTTTCTTTATCGATAAATCTGGATTCGATAGTTCTGCTTTTATGAACATCCCTGACAAAACAGGTAAACTCACCCCTGAAAAATGAAACCGTGATCTCGTCTTCTTTATGGATCTCATCTATTTTTCTGACGAGGATCTCGCCTTCTTTCCAGCAGAGAGAATATCCCTTTTTCAGAATGTTGAAAGGGCTCAGACCGTTCAACTCAACAGATAGCCTTTCCCACCGGCCCTCCATGTTCCGAAACATGCTTTTGGTAACATAAACTATTTTTTCTTCCAACAGCATTGCTGTGGATCTATTTTCTGTAATCTGCTGTCTGAGGCTTCTTATGTAATTCCATGCCCTTGTCTCCCAATCATCGACTTTCTGTTCCAGGTTCAGAAGCCTGACTCTAAAATTTTGAAAGGCTTTATGATGAACCAGCGCCGACACCTCATGCTTTTTGACCTGTACTGCAAACTTCAAATGATGGTCCAATCGCCTTTTTAAATTGTCTATCCGCTCAATAAAAGATTGTTCTTTATCAATGACCATTTCCGCTGCCGCAGAGGGAGTGGACGCCCTGACGTCCGCAACAAAATCAGCGATGGTAAAATCCACTTCATGACCGACCGCAGAGATAACGGGAATCGGGCACCTGAATATCGCACGCGCAACCTCTTCCTCATTAAAAGCCCAAAGATCCTCGATGGATCCTCCTCCACGTCCGACAATCAGCACATCAACATCGGGCTGATGGCCAAGGAAGTCGATTCCTTTCACTATCTCTTCATAAGCTCCTTCCCCCTGAACTTTGACCGGATAAATCACAATATGAGTGCGGCCGAATCTCCGCTCCAGGGTTCGGATGATATCGATTATGGCAGCCCCCCGGGGAGAGGTGACTACACCTACTTTCTTAGATAACAGGGGAAGTGGCTTTTTCCGCTCTTTATCAAAGAGGCCTTCCTTTTTGAGTTTCTCCTTGAGCTGTTCAAACGCCAGCTGCAAGGCCCCTTTTCCCTTAGGCTCAATGAGCTCTACCATAAGCTGGTATTCTCCACGGGGCTCATAGACATTGATCCGGCCTCTGCAAACGATCTGCAGCCCATCCTCAACATCAAATTTAACCCGGCCTGCATCGGATCGGAACATAACCATCCGAAGCTGGCACTTTTTATCTTTGAGTGTAAAGTAAAGGTGCCCGGAGTAGTGGCGGAAAAAATTGGAAATTTCCCCTTCAACCCAGACGATCGGAAACGCGCTTTCCAGTTGTGCCTTGATAAGACGGGTTAATTCAGATACGGAATAAACCTTGTCCGACGGAAAGGGAGAATCATTCTTCACTGCTGTTTCCTATGAGATTTTCAGTTTTAATACGCAGAGCCCTTCCGGAATGAATATCGATCTCCATATAGACTGCAGATAAGATCAACCTGCCTTTTGCAGGCTCGAATCGATGAGGCCTGGATGTCAAAAATCTCTGGATCGCCTGTTCCTTTTTCATCCCGATAACTGAATTGTATCCTCCTGTCATCCCTACATCTGTCAGATATGCGGTGCCTTCCGGGAGGATCCTCTCATCCGCTGTCTGAACATGAGTATGCGTTCCGATAACGGCAGAAACTTTTCCATCAAGATACCAGCCAAGGGCCTGCTTTTCTGATGTCGCTTCCGCATGGAAATCAACAATAATCACATTTGTCTGCATCCGGAGGTTTTCCAAAGATTCATCTGCTGCACTGAAAGGACACTCCAGAGGTTCCATAAATACTCGCCCCTGAAGATTTAAAACCCCGACTTTTATCCCTCCATTAACTTCACAGACATAGGCCCCCATTCCCGGATTCCTGTCGGGATAATTGTCAGGACGCAGGAGTCGCGGTTCCCTTTTCAGGCATTCGATACCCTCTTTTTTGTCCCAGATATGATTCCCGGATGTGATCACATCAAACTTGCCAAAAAGTTCCCGGCATACATCTTCCGTTATCCCAATGCCGCCAGCGGCATTTTCCCCGTTCCCAATAATGATCGATGGGGAATATTTTTCAACAAGGACCGGCATATGAAGATTCAAGGCTCTTCTCCCTGGACGGCCGATGACATCCCCGACGAAAAGAACCCGGACTTTATCGGGCATATTCCACAGACCTCATCTCCCGAATGACAGTGACCTTGATCTGTCCGGGATAATCCAATTCGTCTTTGATCTTCCGGGCAATTTCTTTTGCAATAACCGCTGCTTTATCATCAGAGATTTTCTGGCTTTCCACAATGACCCTGATCTCTCTTCCCGCCTGCAGAGCAAAGGCTTTAGCAATACCATCAAAATCATGCGCAATTCCTTCCAGCTTTTCCAGTCTCTTGATATAAGTTTCAAGCATTTCACGCCGGGCTCCAGGCCTGGCTGCAGACAACGTGTCCGCAGACTGGACCAATACTGCCTCAATGGATGGAAAATCTATATCCCGGTGATGTGACGCAATGGCAAGAACGACTTGTTCGCTCTCTCCATACTTTCGTGTCAATTCGACACTCAATTCCGTATGCGTCCCCTCGAACTCCCTGTCCACTGCTTTTCCAATATCGTGCAGCAACCCAGCTCTTAATGCAACATTGGTATTTATTTCTAATTCTCTGGCCATAAAGGCGGAAAGAAAAGCGACCTCCTTGGAATGCTGAAGGACATTTTGCCCATAACTTGTTCTATATTTCAGCTTTCCCAATAGTTTGACCAACTCGGGATGCATGTCCTGGATCCGGAGATCCAGAATAGCTTTTTCTCCTTCCTGTTTAATGGACTCCTCCAGATCCTGTTTGACGTTTTCAACAACCTCCTCGATACGTGCAGGGTGGATCCGGCCATCCAAAACGAGTTTTTCAATTGCCAGCCGGGCCATCTCTCTGCGAATCGGATCAAAACTGGACAGGATGACAGCTTCTGGTGTGTCATCCACAATAATATCGACTCCAGTGGCCAGTTCCAAAGCGCGAATATTACGGCCCTCTCTTCCAATGATCCGGCCCTTCATGTCGTCGGAAGGAAGATCGACCACCGAAACGGTTGTTTCCACAACATGTTCCGCTGCAGACCGTTGAATCGCCTGGCTGATGATATCCTTGGCAATGGCCTGACTTTTTTCTCGTGTTTCTTCTTCGATCTTCCGGACCGCCTGTACGGCTTCCAGCTTGGCTTCATCTTCAATTTTTTTAAGAAGCTCTTTTTTAGCCTCCTCCTTTGATATGCCGCCTATTCTTTCCAGCTCCTTTAATTCTTTATCGATTATCGTTTGGTATTCCTGCTTTTTTTTAGCTGCTTCCTTTTCCTTAGAATAGAGCTGATTTTCTTTTACTGAATAATCTCTTTCCCTTCTCTCTAGATTGGCAACCCGGCGCTCGAGATTTTCTTCCTTTTTGACAAGTCTCTGCTCTGTATCATTGATCTTCCGCCTTCTGTCTTGTGTTTGTCTTTCAAAATCTGACTTGAGATTAAGGAACTTTTCTTTTGCTAGAAAAGACTCCTCTCTTTTAGCTTTTTCGGCGTCTTCCTTGGCTCTCTTGATAATATCTTCGGCTTCATGCTGGGCTCTGAAAACAGAGCGTGCGCCTGAAGCCTTTTTGACCAAAATAAAAACAACAGATGTTGCTAACAATCCTAATATGAACGCTAAGAGTAAATACGCTGTATTCACTTTGAACACCTCCTAGTCCGGAGTGTCAAAGGAGATTAAAGTCGGAAGGATTTCAGTTTTTCATTCTCTGGCAACTTTTCGTAAACCAAACTGTTGAACGGTTTTTCTGTATTCGATATACTGAATTAATCAATCTATTTCATTGCCTCTTCTATATGCTTGTCTGTAAATCCTTTTTTGAGAAGATGATTTTCTATGCTTTCTATTTCATTCTCCATATGCCCCAATACTTCATTAAGTTGATCCAACCTCTTTTGACAAACCAAATATTCATCTGCGATATTCATTGCTGCTAAAACTGCAATCTTCACAGTATCTGCAGATTTTGATTTTATAGCAACTTCTCGCATTTTCTGATCAAGATAAGAAGTAAGATGGCTTATGTATTTTTCATCTTCTTCCCCTTTGACCTTTATTTTATATTTCTGTCCATAAACTTCGATTTCAATAATTCTTTCTTTCATATTCCCAACTGGTCTATTTGACTGATAATAGTTTCAATTTTTTCTTTTATAACCTCTCTTTCTTTGTGATATATTTTTAAATTTTCATCAAGCTTGTGGGCCTTCCCCAACTTTTCTTCGAATTCCTTTTTTTCTGCTCTGAGTTCTTTGGCCTGCTGCTTTAATTTCTCGTTTTCCGACAAAATCTTATTGATGTAGTCCACAACATGAGATATTTTTGCCTCTAGAATCTTAATCCTTTCAATTTCACTTGTCAATTTACTCCTCCTCCCTCAAAAGAAAATGAAAATCGGTCTTTAAAACATTGATAATCTGCGTCTGGTATGAATCGGCTTCTTCTGCAAGAAGAGTCTTGCTGGGATGACGAAAAATAAAGCGAAATGAAAGACTCGCTTTTCCCTCAGGAATAGGGGAACCCGTAAACCTGTCTTGCAGATAAAATGACTCCAAAAAAGGAATTGACAGTTTTTCCACAGCCTGCTTGATATCCTGATAACGAACATCCTGATCAACGATAAAGGATACATCACGGCTCACACTGGGGAATCGTCCAATTGGCGAAAAATGAAATGTTTGATGCTGTTTCTTGAAAAGGGTACTTAGATTCAACTCGGCAGCCCAAACCTTTCTTTTTATGGAATAAACATCAAGAATCTCTCTTTTGACCATGCCGAGATAACCGATTTTTTCTCCTTTTAAATTTATTAATAGTGCTTGTTCCTCCTCAAAAAAGCCTACTTCATTTGTCTTAAATGAAAAGGATTCATAACCTAGCTGCGACATCAACGCTTCACAGGTCCCTTTCAAGTGAAAAAAATCCGCCTTCTTTCTTTTCTTCTGCCAGTGCTCAAATCCAACAAAACCTGTTGCTAAAAATGCAAGAGTTTGTACTTCATGAGTGTTGTCTTCCTGACTGAAATAAGTCTTTCCCACTTCAAAAATATGCACTCTATCAGCACCTCTGTTTATATTCCAGGCAACATTTTCCAAAAGTCCACCGATCAGGGTGGTCCGCAATAGAGAAGCCACTGTGGAAATCGGATTTCGGATTGGAACAGGGACTTTTCCACTTTTTAAAACCACTTCTTTTGCCGGATCATTAAAACTGAAATTCACAACCTCGTCATACCCGGAATGAAACATCATTCGTCGAAGCTCCTTGATGCGGACCCGCTCCAGATCCATTCCCAGCTCCAGTTCTTTCACAGGAGGAAGAGTTAAAGGAATTTTGTCATATCCATAGAACCTGGCAATTTCTTCAATGATATCCGCCTCTCGTTCTATATCAATCCTGAAAGAAGGGACTTTTATCTGCCAGATCTTCTGTTGCTGCTGATCAATACTAAATCCCAACATGGTAAGCGTTCTTGTAATAAACTCTTCCTCGATATCCAACCCAAGAAGTTCTTTGATCCTATGGTGGCGAAGAACCACCGATTTTTCTTTTTTCGGGTTTGGGAAGACATCAACAAGACCCTTGGTTATCTTTCCTCCGAACTGGACCAATAGAGAAGCCATCATCAGGGCCGCCTGCGGCGGAAAGGATATATCCGTACCCCTTTCAAATCGATAGGACGCATCTGTTTGAACCCCGATTTTTTTCGCTGTTTTTCTTATGGAAACAGGATCAAAACACGCACTTTCAATGAAAACATCCGTGGTTGAGTCGGAAACGGCTGTTTCTTCGCCCCCGATGATTCCAGCCAGAGCAACCGGTTTCTTTTTATCCGCGATAACAAGCATCTCCGGAGTCAGGGATATTTCATTTCCCTCCAGATTTATTAATCGCTCTCCTTTGAATGCTTCTCGGACAATAATCTCTCCTCCCTCCAATTTGGCAAGGTCGAATGTATGAATAGGCTGGGCGGTTGAGAAAAGTACATAATTGCTGACATCCACGATATTATTAATTGGATTCAGGCCTATCGCCTTGATCCTCTGCCTTAGCCAATCAGGAGAAGGACCGATTTGGATATCCTTTACGATGATCCCAGTATAACGGGGACAAAGATTTTCGTCCAAGATATGAATGTCGATCAGATCCGATGTCTCAATGCCAATCTCTGATATCGGCCACATCTGTTCTTCTAAAGGAAGATCGAGTTTAACAGAGAGTTCTCGGGCAATACCCAGGTGTCCCAGGGTATCTGGTCGATTGGCATATGTTTCCAAGTCCAAGATAAGATCATCATCCTTTTCTTCCCAGCTTTCCACCATAAGACCTATGCTCTCCATACAGTCTATCAGCTCAGAGGTGGACAAGTCCAGTTTGATATAATCCTTTAACCAGTTCGCGCTTATTTTCATTTTCTTGAAAACTCTCGTATAAATCTCAGATCATTCTCATAAAATAATCTCATGTCCGGAATCTGATACTCAAACATCGCCGTCCGGTCTATCCCCATCCCGAAGGCAAAACCAGAATATTTTTCTGGATTGATATTAACATTCTTTAAAACCTGGGGATCGACCATTCCCGCTCCCAGAATTTCCACCCAACCGGTACCTCCGCATACCCGGCAATCGTCTTTCTTTCCATTACAAACTGTACAGCTGATATCTACTTCAGCAGAAGGTTCTGTAAAGGGGAAAAAACTTGGCCTGAAGCGTATCTTGATCTTGTTATGAAACATGGCTTTCAGAAAAAAGTCCAGGGTGCCTTTTAGATCGGCAAATGTGATGCCCAGATCAACGACCAGCCCTTCCACCTGAAAAAACATAGGTGTGTGAGTCGGATCAGGAGTTTCTTTCCGGAAAACTTTTCCGGGAATGATGATCCTTATGGGAGGTGTTTTCTTTTCCATCACCCTTATCTGACCGGGAGAGGTGTGCGTCCTAAGCAGCAGGTTATCATTGATATAAAGTGTGTCCCAATCATCCCGTGCCGGATGGTGGGGAGGAAAGTTCAGTGCCTCAAAATTGTAATAATCCGTCTCGATCTCCGGACCATCCTCGATAGAAAATCCCATTCGTAAAAAAATATCTTCCATTTTTTCCTGAAAGACTCTCAGGGGATGAGGAGCGCCCCAGTAAAATTTTGTGCCGGGAAGAGTGAGGTCCACAGCTTTAACATGCTTTTTTGGCTTCTGAAAAGTATCCTGAAGCTTCTGAAGCTCGTCATGGATATGATCTTTGAATGCATTTATCAACTGGCCTGCATCACGCTTTGCTTCATTTGGCAAAGTTTTGAGCTGATCCATAAGACCGGCCACATAACCTTTTTTCCGGCTTAAATAAAGATTCCGGAGTTTTTGAAGCGCATTACTATCACGAACCTCGGATACAGATTCTTTAAATTCTTTTCGATACTGTTCTATCCTGCTTTTTAGATCCTTCATCTGACTAAATAGAGTCGATCAAGCACTCTCTTTCTTGACTTTCTGTACTAACTGCATAAAAGTTTGAGGCGAATTGACTGCGATATCGGCCAGAATCTTCCGGTCGAGCTCGATGTTCATTTTTTTCAAGCCGTGAATAAAGCGGCTGTAGGAAAGCCCGTTGCTTTGGGCTGCCGCTTTGATCCTGATGATCCAGAGCCGTCTGAAATCTCTTTTTTTGGTTCTTCTGTCCCTATAGGAATACTGGAGAGATTTTTCAACAGCCTCCTTGGCTGTCTTATAATTATGTCTTCTCGCTCCCCAAAATCCTTTCGCGAGCTTTAAGATCTTTGATCTTCTTTTACGCCTTTTTATTCCTCTTGTAACTCGTGGCATTGTTATCTCCTTTTGCTAAAATCCTATGGAAGAATATATCTATACTCCACAATCAGCATAAAATATTCCCAATGAACGCTTGGACAAAAACTCTAAAAGTCGTATGGCAGCATCTTTTTGACCCTGCTCCGATCTGCGTCACTGATAAGACCGGCCTTGCCCAATTCTCTTTTTCTTTTTGCTGACTTTTTTGTGAGAATATGGCTTTTATATGCTTTGCTCCTAACGATCTTCTTTTTTGCTGTTACTTTGAACCTCTTTTGGGCTCCCTTGTGTGTCTTTTGTTTTGGCATCTTTTCCTCCTGACTTCGTAGGGCTCAACAGGGCAGAAATGGCCCAGCTTTGAGTGCGGATACTTCCGTCTTGGCGCCCGATATCTTTGGTATCTTCAAAAACTCTATCCAGAATCAATCTAGCCAATTCAGGTTTTGCTTTTTCTCTTCCACGGAGCATAACCGTGATTTTGACTTTATTTCCGTCATTAAGAAATCTCTGAACATGCCGCATTTTAAAATTATAATCGTGTATACTGATTTTCGGCCGGAATTTAATTTCTTTGACCTGAATTTGTTTCTGATGCTTTTTTGCTTCATGTTCTTTTTTATGAATTTCATACAGGTACTTGCCGTAGTCCATGATCCGGCAGACTGGAGGCTCAGCCTGTGGTGCCACCTCAACAAGATCATATCCCCTGTCTTTTGCCAAGGCCAAAGCCTCAGAGGTGGGCATGATCCCCAGCTGCTTCTTCTCATCATCAATGATCCTCACTTTTTCCTCTCTTATCATTTCGTTGATCCTGTGTGGCTTCTGCTTCCTCTTTCCGGGATAATATGTTCGTCTTCTGATGATGGACCTCCTTAGAATTCTACGCTCAAACATCTATTTTGAATGAAATCTGTGACTTTTTCAAGAAAATCATCGATCTCGATCTGACCAATATCACCTATAGTGTGAACTCTGAGTGAAGCAGTATTGCTGGATATCTCCTTGTCGCCGATAACGAGAATCAGCGGGATCTTATTGGATTCTGCATGCCTGATCTTATATCCCATCTTTTCTCTGCGTGAATCGATCTCCGATCTTATTCCTTTTTCCTTAAAGGTGTTATTGAGCTTGGCGGCATATTTATTATGACGATCAGCAATAGGAATGATTATCACCTGGACAGGCGCCATCCACAATGGAAAATTCCCGTTATAATGCTCGATCAAGATACCAAAAAATCTTTCCAAAGAACCAAGAAGGGCACGGTGTATCATAAAGGGTCTATGATACTTCCCGTCCTCCCCGACATAATGGATATTGAACCTTTCAGATAGATTGAAATCCAATTGGATGGTCGTACACTGCCAGGACCTCTGGAGCGCATCCCTGATCTTGATGTCTATTTTCGGCCCATAAAAAACACCTTCTCCGATGTCTACACGGAATTCCAGTCCAACATTTTTTAAGGCACCTTCAAGTGCTTTTGTCGCTTTGTCCCAGTCTTCCAGAGCACCGACATATTTTGCCGGACAGGTCGATAGAAAGACATCAAATTCCTTGAATCCAAATGTGTTTAACATACGCAGGGCCAAAGCTATGGTGTTTTTGATCTCTTCCTCAAGCTGGTCGGGACGACAGAATATATGGGCATCATCCTGAGTGAAACCTCGAGCCCTCATCAGACCGTGAAGGACTCCGCTTCGCTCATAACGGTAAACCGTTCCCAGTTCCGCCCATCTAAGCGGGAGATCTCTGTAACTTCGCTGCCTGGAGTTAAAGACCATGATATGAAAGGGACAATTCATGGGTTTGAGCTGATATTGGATCTCGTCGGTCTCGAAAGGGGGATACATTGCATCATAAAACTCCGTATGCCCGCTACGCTTCCAGACATCCAATTTTGCAATATGGGGAGAAAAAAGCATTTTATATCCAGCTTTAAAATGCTCTTCACGCCAATAATCTTCAATAGCATACCTGATCGCTCCTCCTTTTGCATGCCAGAGGATCAGACCAGCCCCCAGGTCTTCATGAAAGCTGAACAGATCCAGCTCCGGTCCCAGCTTTCGATGATCTCTTTTTTTTGCCTCCTCGATCAAGGCCAGATGTTTGTCAAGCTCGTCTTTACTGAAAAACACCGTGCCGTAGATCCTTTGCATCTGCTTTCCCTTTTCCTCTCCTTTCCAGTAGGCACCAGAAACAGATAGGATCTTGAAATGCTTGATCATTCCGGTCGTTGGAATGTGGGGTCCCAGACAAAAATCTATGAAATCACCCTGGCGATAACAGGAAACCGTATCCCCGCCTTTTTCCTGGATCAGCTCATCCTTAAGGTCGTGTTTCAAGTCCTGGAACAACTTCCGGGCATTTTCTTTAGGATAATCCTCCTTTTTTATGACGAAATCCTTTGCTGCTAGTTCCCGCATCCTCTTTTCTATTATTACAAGATCGTCGTTAGTAAAAGGTGTTTCTCTGAGAAAATCATAATAAAAACCATTTTCAACCGCAGGCCCTATACCAGTCTGAGTCCCGGGAAAAAGGTCAAGCACAGCCTGGGCAAGAAGATGCGCTGTAGAATGGCGCAGGATATCCAATGTATTATGAGAATCAGGATAATGCCATGTCACCTCGGAATCCTGCTCCAGAATATGGCCCAGCGTAACGATCTCACTATTAACTTCAGCAAAAACCGGAGAGACTTCTCCTCCGTCGCGGGAAATCAATTCAGACAGAACCGTGCCCTTCTTTACGGATAAAACAGACTTCTCCAGTTTGATCTTAATCATGTCCATTGATTTTCTACACTATACAATTCACATTCCAGCTAACCTGCTTTATTCAGGTTAAATACGGTCTCCAAATAAAAATGGTAGGCGCGGAGGGGATCGAACCCTCGACTTCTTCCGCGTCAAGGAAGCACTCT
>CBDVEQ010000053.1:0-13492 GCA_965373045.1 uncultured bacterium
GGCGGATGGGGAGCCCCTTCGCCGCACCACCCCTCCTTCCCTTTAGCCTTGCTTGGTGTTCATCTTCCCTTTGTAATTTCCGTGTAAACGGGAATGACGTAAATTACAGGCTAACTGGTTAATCGTTGACTTAGAAGTTGGATTTCGCTAAAATCTGTGAGCTTGGCGGTGTAGCTCAGGAGGTCAGAGCATACGGCTCATATCCGTAGTGTCGGGGGTTCGAGTCCCTCCACCGCCACCACAACCTCCCTCTCTTATTTCACCCTGACCCGGCTCTCTCCGGCAGTAAAGGAGATCGATTTTCCTGAGACGGCATTCCCTGTGACGTAAGTAGCCGCGATCAAGCACTCTCCTTTAGCCTTTGACAGAAAAACAAGTGTTACGAGACGGCCTGATCCTTTGATACCTTTACCGAGGTGTGGACTGGAAAATCCGATAGTGCACATACCTGAAGAATTGTCTATGTTTTTCAAAAAAGGAACGTTCTCCCCTCCCCGGGTAATAATTGCACCTGGAACAATCTGCTTGACTTCGAGCACCTGAGGATTATAGGAGATCCCCATGGAAAAACTGCCGATCTCTTCTTCTGTTCTCATATTCAAGCTGATCCGGAACTCCCGGTTCTGGGGAATCTCAAAATTGGCCGGAGACAATGTGATCCTGTTCAGCCCTGCTGCTATTTGTTCCTGCTGCCTGGAAAGACGCCGGTTGATCTGCCGTGCTTCTAATTCTGCTGGTGATATCCTCCCGGAAGATGGGCTGGAAGACATCGTTCCTTGAAGATCGACCCATATGGGTTCTCGATCTCTCTCAGAAAGCGGTATGTTCCGAATAATATGTGGGGTTATGGTCATTATGACATCGGTCTGTTGGATAGTTGTGTCATTACTGGAAAACAGAGCACCGATGCCAGGCAGGTTTTTCAAACCTGCGATACCCTTTACCGTCTTCCGCTCTTCATCTTTTAACAGGCCAACCAGAAGATTGGTCTCTCCATTCTTCAAACGGAAAACATTTTTGACCTCCCGTGTGCTTATGATGGGAATATCCGCATACCCTATTCCTCCTATAGATTTAACCTTTAAATCCAGTTCAAGAGTCACGTCATTTTCTCGGTGGATACGAGGAACGATCGTGATGTCGATTCCGATATCTTTAAATTCAAAGGACGTGATGGGCTGCTGACTGACCCCCCCTGCTGCGATCGGGGAAAATGTCGTTGTTGGGATTGGGATCTCATCACCAACAAGATATTTGATTTCTTCACCATGGATTCCTCTGAGCTGAGATTGGGCAATAAGCTTAGTATCCGAATCTGATTCCAGGAACCGAAGGAGGGATGCAGGGAGACTAATCTGGTAATTCTCTGCCTTTGAAAAATTTAGGTCACTCAGATTTCGCCAGACCGAATCCCCGGTCAAACCACTTGTATTCTGGAACCCCAGAGATAGGCTTTCAAAATCCAGGCCTAATTGTTTCATTTTTGTCCGGGAGACCTCCATGATCTCAATGTTCAACATCACCTCAGCTTTGGGTTTGTCCCAAACATAGAGGACCTTTTCTGCCAGTTCCAGGACCGAGGGAACATCACGAATGGTTACACTGTTCAGTTCTTTGTCCACAAACACGGTCGGGCCCTTGAACTGAGTACGGAGAAGTTGAAGAAGAGCGCTGTGAATGTCCTGTGCATTGATATTGGAAAGATAAAAAGTCCTGATCACATTCAGTTCATACTGCATCCGCTTATCCGGGCGGTCGGGAATAATAATTACTGTCTTTTCATTTATGGGTCTGTAGAAACACTTCGTGGCCATACATAGAACACTGACAGCCTCTTCAAAATTCATGCCTTCCAGATCTATAGCAAAAGGCGTGTCTTTAAATAGTTCGTCAAAAATGATATTGATCCCTGCATATTTGCCCAGAGCTAAAAAAATCGAACGCATGTTCGTCTCCGTAAATTTGAGATCAACGGGATCCTGGCTGACCTGGAGCTTAATGAGAGGTTCGATCTTGGATACTTCAGGTTCCTCGACTCGAGGTTTCTCACCCGCCAGAGTGCGAGCTTCATCTATGATCCGGAAATTTGTCGGATCAAAGGAAAGAGCAGTCTTGTACTCGGTCAAAGCTTCCTCTTTTTTTCCCTGAGCCGCCAGATTTCTGGCCCGGGCCACATGGACAAGACTTGCCGAGACCTTGGCCCGCATTAATGCCATTTTGTAATAGGACTTTTCCGGGTTTTCAAGCACAGCCCTCTTAAAATACTTTAAAGCTTGATCCCAGTCTTTGTTTAATGCCGCCTGAGTCCCGCTTTTGTAGCTCGGACTCAACGTCGCACAGCCCCAAAAAGCAAGGCTGACGATTAGTATGATCAATATTTTTTTCATTGCTGCTCTCCTTCCAGGGAAAAAACCCTTGGCTGGGAATCAGGGCCAAGGATCGTAATCTCTGTGCGGGTAATTTTTTCAACCCGGAATCGCTCATCGATCCATTCGTCCTTTTCCACAGCCATGGCTTCATTCATGTATTTGACCAATGCTACGATCTTTTCCCCGGAACATACATATCCAATATACTGAAGTTCCAGCCCTTGGAGCTGACTCTGCGATGATGCCGAGAGGCTAGTATCTCCTACTGTCTGTTGGTCCGTAGGTTTTAATCTTCCAGGCACAGCATCTCTGTCTACAGTCAATCCCGAAGATACTTTTGAACCGGGAATAAAAAGATTGCGTGCAGGCTTTTCAGGTCTTTCCATTTTCTTGCGGAGAAGGTCCATCCTTATATGGCTGTCCGTTGTTGAAACATCTTTTGCCTTTTCCGCTCCCAGGACCAGGCAAATAAAAACCAGCACGAATCCACACAACAGAACAGTCCGAAAAACGTTATTATTCATAATATCCTGCTATCGTGATTCTCAACTTTAAAATACCGCTGCTTACATCCACTTCCAGAAAATCCACCTTCTCAAGGATCAAAAACCTGGGGAAAGTCTCGATAGTGTAAATAAACTGCCTCAAATTGCTGTAATTTTCAGAGATAATAAAGCGAATCCGGACTAGATAGATCTTTTCTTTTTCAAATTCCTCGTATCCATATTCCAGGGGAGGAACCGGAATTCCTCTTCCCCGGAACATTTTTTCCAGGTCGAGACGGGCCTGGGTCAGGATATTGCTCTCTTTGTAAAGAAAATTTTCTTTCAGATTCTCCAGGTCTCTTGCAGTCCGGGACCATTTATTCCAATCATCCCTTGTGCGTTCCAGGTCCGCTTCACCCGTCTGGAGAGCGGCCTTTGTTTTGGAAATCCTGTCCGTTGCGTTATAATATTTGGTTTTCTGAGCAGAGGCAAAAAGCAGGTCAAAAACACCTGCTGCCAACAAAAACAGACAGATCACCAGCAGGAAATTCTTGTCTTTGTGTGTTAACAGCTCAAAAAGTTTTTTCATAGGTAAATGAAATCCTCACAAGCAGATAACCGTTCTCTGTCCGGGTCTCTCCTCTAACTCTGATCCTCTGATAATTTCGTTTATTCAAGTGGTCAATGAACACAAGAAGTTCATTCAGGGCCGGGGCCGCCACACTCATAGAAACCTCGATCTTTTGATCTTCTCCGGGAACAGGGGCGAGGGATACGATATAACAGGAATCAGGCAGAAGTTCTTCCAGATCCGAAAGGAAATCCGACCATGAAAAACTTTTTTTTAAGATCACGGAATTGATCAGATCTATCTTTGGCTTCCGGGATATGACTTCTTTTTCGATCAAAGATACCAAATGGCTCTTTTCTTGTTTCACTTTCTCCATGCGCTGTTCAAGTTCTGAGAGAGAAACATGGGCTTCCTCGCTTTTGCTTTTGTATCCAACAAGAGTAAAACCGGAATGAACTGCCAGCAGAACGGTTAAAAAGACTAAACTTCCACAAAGAAGATAAAAAAGCCGTCTGTTCTTCAGCGGATTAGTCGCTAAATTGAGGCTTAACCGGTTCATTGACATATCGTTTGACCTAAAAGTGGAGAAAGAATATTTTGGTCCTCCGCACTCAAAGTAAATTTTAAAGTGGAAATGACTTTTTGAACAGGAAATTCCAGGTGATCCTTTAAAGCATTGAAGATCTTCTCTCCTCCCTCCACAAACCCCAGCCGAATCTGGATGGTATCGATTCTGTGGTGGTCATGATCCTCAATAAAATGAATAGTGTTATTGATCTCTTGAATGATGTTCCGGATCTCGGGTGCTTCCCCATCCGGTTCATCTTCCGACAAAAATCCTCCCTTCTGGCGGGCAAGAACAATTTCCTTGCTGACAACCGCCAGCAGGCTTAATGAATCGGCTTCGATATTAATCAACAGTATGTTTTTTTCTTCAGGCCAATCCACACAATGATATAGGCTTATGACCGGATTTGCCACAATCCCTACATCAATTCCGCATCTGGAAAGAAGGTCTTCATATTCCCGGACAACCGGATTTTTTACGATCGAGGCGATCACTCTCTCCTTTTCTGCCGTCTTCACAACATGAAACGCTAGACGGTAATCTTCAGCCAGCATGGGCATCTGTTTTTTGACTCGATGCTGGATGACCAAAGCCTTATCTTTATGGCTCTTGGGAAGTGAATCAAAGGAGAAAACAAACAGCCTCTGGCACTGCTCGGGAAGGAGGAATGCGACCTTGCGGCCGTTTAACCCCAATTGGTCCTTTCCTTTGCGGACAACCTGCTCCAATCCGGTTCTGTCCTGGATATTTTTTCCGGAATAAGAAGGTTTTACGATATGCTCCTGCAAAGGGAGTATAAAATGATTCTTCAGAAGACAGTTTTTGTAAGATGTATACACCCCGCTGACATAACGGGATGTGATCTGAATGGCTGTGGACGCAATAGGGTCCCGCGTAAAATAGGAACAAATCTTCTGATAGAGTCTACTCATCCTGTCCTCACTCCACAAAAGTGACCTTATTGAGCTCCTTCAAGCTGGTGCTCCCTTTTATAACCTTGTCTTCGATCCCTATCGCTCTAAGAAAAAACATCCCCTCATCTTTCGCCTGTTTTCTGACTTCAGAAAGTGGTTTTTTCTCAAGTATCATTTCCCGGATCTTATCTGAAAGCTCCAGCAATTCAGCAATCGCTGTCCTTCCTCTGTAACCTGTAAACCCGCATTCCGCGCAACCCTTTGCTTCAAAGAACTGCTGATCTTTGTACTTCGCCGGGTCCAATCCAGATTCCAATAGTGTTTCATTATCATATTTAACAGGTTTCTTGCAATGGGGGCACAAAACCCGCACAAGCCGCTGGGCTAAAATACAGTTCAAGGCAGAAATAAAACTGTAAGGATCGACCTTCATATGCAGGAACCGGCCGACCACATCAAACACATTGTTGGCATGGACTGTAGTAAAAACTAGATGGCCGGTCAAAGCAGACTGGATCGCGATTTCTGCAGTCTCAGGATCCCGGATCTCCCCTACCATGATCTTGTCCGGATCATGCCTTAGGATGGACCGGAGACCCCGGGCAAAGGTCAGCCCCTTCTTCTCATGAACAGGTATCTGTGTGATGCCATCGATCTGATATTCGACAGGATCTTCGATCGTAATGATCTTGTCCTGCGGGGCTTTGATCTCGGTCAATGCAGCATAAAGCGTGGTTGTCTTTCCGCTTCCTGTGGGACCTGTCACCAGAACCATTCCATAGGGTTGGACAATATATTTCCGGAATTTCTTCAGAATGGCATCGGAAAAACCCAGTAACTCCATTTTCAGTTCAGAGATGGCCTCAGTGATCATTTCCTTATCCAGGATCCGGATCACGGCATCCTCTCCATAGATGCTGGGCATGATGGAGACACGGAAATCAATGGTTTTTTCTTTAATCTTCAGCCTGAACCTCCCGTCCTGCGGCACTCTTCGTTCCGCAATATCCAGATCAGACATAACCTTGATCCGTGACACAATGGGAGACTGAAACTTTTTATCAATGGCTTCCATTGCCTCTCTCAGCACTCCGTCGATCCTGTATTTGATGGCAACGCCGTCATCCCAGGATTCAACATGTATATCACTTGCCCTCTTCTGGACTGCGGTAAAGATGATGGAATTGACCAGTTTGATGATGGATGCATCCTGATCAGCAAGTTTCTCTACAGAGATGACCTCTTCGTCATCCCTGCTTTCCCGATCCACCACCTGCATGACAAACCCTGCTGTGGCATCCTTCAGAACCTGAAGCGCAGTCTCGCTTTTTCGCAGAGCTTCAAGAATGGATGTTTTGGAAGCGGCAAAAACTTCGACTTTTTTCCCCAGATAAGACTCGATAGAATCAATGATCTCTATGTCAGAAGGGTCGGCTATAGCAATTTTTACAGAGTTCTTATTCTCCTCCAGGGGAACAAACAAAGCACGATGCAGAAAATCCACAGGAAATGACTGGATCAGTTTCCTGCTTAAGGACAAGGAAGAAAGCTCGAGATAAGGTACTTTATACCTTTCGGCAACTTTTTTGGTTTCCAATTCTTCTGTGAGCGGATTGTTTTTCACTTGCTCTTTGGTTTTTTTTGTATTTGTCATCCTATTACTCGTATAATATTGAATATCGGCAGATAAACTGACAGGAGCATTCCGGCTACTAAAAGCCCCATAACAATGATGATCACTGGCTCTATAAGTGAGACAAATCTGTCGATCTTCATTTGGATCTGATGGTTATAGACTTCCGCCACATCAATAAGCATGCCGTCCAGGTTTGCCGATGACTCTCCGATACGAACCATATCCAGAGCCAGGGCTGGGAAAAAACCTGTATAATGGAGGGACTGATAGAGGCTTTCGCCATTTTTAATATGATCCGGTAGATCCTTCATTTTTTGGAAGAGAAATTTATTCGGAACAGCCTGGCTGGCAATGCCGATCGAATCGATCAGGGAGATCCCCCCGCCAAGCATCAATCCCAGAGTTCTGCTGAAAAGCGATACAGCTGACTCAAGCCAGATCATACGCGCATAGGGAACTTTAAGTTTCATCCGGTCGATGAAAATTTCTCCCTTTTCCTTTGTTTTCATCCTAAGATACAGAAAGAGCAAGAATAAAACCAGAGTCAGGAAAACAAGTACATTTCTCTTCGCAAAAACGGCAAAAGAGACCAGAACCCGGGTAATGGCGGGCAAACGGGCCTGAAATGAGGAATAAAACTCAGCAAATCGCGGAAGGATAAAATTAATCAGAATTCCCATTAGAAACATTGAAAAAATAATCAGCACTGTGGGATAGGTGAGGGCGGCCTTGATCTTGGCCTTTGTTTCTGAAATGACTTTGGAATAATCGATGTACTTGGAGATGCTTTCCTCCAAGTTGCCGCTCCTCTCTCCTGCCATAAGCGATGCAATGTAGACCTTTGAAAACTCACGTTCAAACGGCATAAAGGCTTCTGATAGAGATTTCCCTCCCTTGATCTCCTTCTCTACCTGCATCAGGAGTTCCTTCAGGTGAACATTCTTGACACGGCTGGAAATAATCGTGATGCTTTTGAGTATAGGATATCCCGCTTTAACCAAAGCCACAAGTTCCTGATTAAACATAAGGAAATCTTTATCTTTGATCTTTTTTTCAAAGGGGAGGAGAGGGATATGGATATTTTTCCAATCTTTCCTGACTGAAAGAACACAGAATCCCTGTTCTTCATAATGCCTTCGGCACTCCGCGGCTGTGGAAATAAAAAAGGATCGGGAAACAACCTTCCCGTCATCCAATGTAAAGCGGCATATAAAATTCGGCATTATTAACTTTAATCCAAGTGTTTTCAGTGTGCTATGCAGATGTTAGGAAATATCCCCGTTTTTGTCAACATCGACGTAAGAGAGAGCCCTTCCCATTCTATCTCCCATATTGACAAAGAGGACAGAAGGTTTTATTTTAAAAACATGAGAATCAAGTGGCTTGTCTTTCCTGCCCTTGTTTTTACCATTGTTCTGTTTATACTTCCTTCCGGGCTGGGAAATGCCTGTGAGGCCGGAACAGTCATGATAGCTAACCCGGAACCATCCTCCCAAGATACACAAAGCCCCAGAACGGATTATATGACCACCCTTCTAGCCAGAAGCACACAACCGCTGGGATTAAAAGATGATCCCAGGCTTCAGAAATATCTGTCGCAGCCGGGAATCAAATGGGCCATCCGGTCCTCCCGAAGACATATTCTGAACTGAGGAACATATTTTTTTTGTAAAATTTCGACATGAAAAGGAAAATTGCTTTCGCCGTTATTATTTTCATCCCCATGATAATCCTGGGCGGATGGAATATCTACAAGCGCGTCGCATGGAGGGAACCGTCCGACGGTGTAGTCTGGGCGGAACAAGTTAAGGGACTGACTGCCTTAAAAGTCGAACAAAACAGCCAGGCGTACCTGTCCGGGATTCGAAAAGGGGATGTGCTTTATTCCATCAACAATATCAAGATCAGGAATCAGATCGACCTGGCCAAGATACAATGGTCTGCCTGGCGTTCCAACCAGAAGCTGACTTACGAAATAAGCCGCCGGGAAGAACTTTATCACCCAATGCTTTATCTGGAGACAAAAGGCACAAATCTCAATTATTTCTACCTTGCTCTGATCGGTCTGACATCTCTGTTTATATGTCTTTTTGTCTTTTTTAGTACAAAAAAACCTTTTTCTTTTCCTTATCTTTTTTTCCTTTCCATATCCATAACTTTTTACTCTCTCAATATATTTTCACCCACAGGACATCTGGATTTCTTTGACTCCATTTTTTACTGGATGGACAGGATTGCATTCCTTCTTTTCCCTCCCCTCCTGGCCCACTTTTTCATTTTTTTTCCAAAACGAAGACGGATTCCCAAAGACAGGCTTTCATCCATTAATCTTATCTATCTCCCGGGATTCATTCTTTTTCTTGGCACCATTTTCATTCACCTTCCTAACATCTTCAAATTCAACGACTCCTTTATCCTCCAGTTTTACCGGATGTCCGAGCGGCTTGGACTGCTTCACTTCGGAGCTTTTTCAATCATAATATTTGTACTCCTGTTCCGTGATTCATTCCGGATGCGAAACCTGACCATAAGGAAGAAATTGAATCTAATCTATCCCGGGATCGGGCTTGGACTGCTTCCCTTCACCCTGTTGTACATCCTTCCCTTTATTTCAGGAAAGGCCCCCTCAACTGCAGGGGAGATGTCCATCATTTTCCTGGGGATCATTCCCCTAATTTTTGCTTTCTCCATTTCCAGGAACAGGCTTATGGGCCTGGAATTGATCCTTAAAAAAGCAGTTCCTTTTGTAACATCCTATATCGTTATTGCGATCCTTTATTTTGCGGCTAGTTCCCAGACGCAGATCTTATCTGAAACCACATTGAACACGATCATTGTAGGGATGATGGCGATCATCCTTGGGGCAACACTCTTCACTCCACTAAAAAAGTTCATCCAGTCCATCATAGACAGATTCACATACCGAAGAAGCTACAAATACCGGAGAACCCTCCTATCCATCAGCCAGGAAGTCAGCCGGGAAAGAAATCTGCAAAATCTTTCACAAAATATATTGGTTCTGACTGCAAACGCGCTGTCCTTGAAATATATCGCTCTTCTTCTGCCCATGGATGATCAGAAGAGCACTTTTCGGATCTTCAAATCCAAAGGTGAAAACCCCTTGGAAAAAGCAAAAGTGTTGTTTGACGACGAGATCTTCCAGTTGTTGAAAACACAGGATTTTCTTTCCTATTATTCCCTTCCGGAAAAAAGCGGCTTTCAGATAAAATTCAGAAAGCTCTCCAATTATGGTATTTTTCACCTGCTCCCACTTAAAGTGGAAGACAGGATTATCGGATGCCTTGGCATGGGAAAAAAGATTGATAACACATATCTCACACCCGAAGACACAGAGCTTCTGCTGACCATCTCGTCTTCTGTAGCCCTGGCTCTGGAAAACGCCTATCTTTTTGACCAGGCCAACATCAGGGCGGCTGAACTGGAAAGGCTTAAAGACTACAGTGAAAACATTATTGAAAGCCTGACTGTCGGTGTCGCTGTCCTCGACCAGAATGGACGGATTATAGGATGGAACAGGATCCTCGAAGACATGTTCAGTATGACTAAAAATCGTGTTTTCGAAAAAAAATTGGTGACCATCCTCGGGGAAAAAAACTATTCGGCTCTCTTCCCTTCAGACACCCAGAGAGATTATAGGCTTATGAGTGAAATCGCTTTCGAAATGCCGGATGACACAAAAAGGATTTTTGACATAGTTAAAACACCGCTTCTGGACAAAACGCGAAATCCTTACGGGACCGTCATTGTCTTTGAAGATATCACAGAAAAAATATCCATGCAGCAGCAGCTTTTAACTTCTGAAAAACTGGCCTCTATCGGCCTCCTTTCCGCTGGTGTGGCACATGAGATCAATACACCTCTCACAGGCATTTCAAGCTATGTCCAGATATTGCAGAAAAAAATGGCTGACTCTCCCAATTTAAAGATCCTGGATAAGATCGAAGCCCAGACAGAGCGAGTAGGGCACATTGTAAAAAATCTACTCAACTTTGCACGGAAACCGTCGGAATCCTCCTTTCATCAGGTCGATTTGGGGGAAAGCTTAAGTGAGATCATCGCCCTGATCGAATATAAGCTTAAACATTTAAATATCACTCTGGACATGCATTTGAACGCAGTTCCTCCCATTTTTGCCCAGGGAGAACAACTGCAGCAGGTCTTCATCAACATTATTCTTAACGCGATTTATGCCATGCCGTCAGGAGGAAAGCTCAGGGTCGACCTGTTCCGGGAAGAGCATCAGGTGATCATTAAAATTCAGGACTCGGGAAGTGGAATAAAAAAGCAACACCTGCCGCACATCTTTGATCCGTTTTTCACCACTAAAGGTATCGGGAAGGGCACCGGCCTGGGCCTGTCCATCAGCTATGCTATTATTCAGGAACATCAGGGACAGATCACTGTAGAAAGCGAGGAAGGAAAGGGCAGCCTTTTTATCATCAGCATTCCAGCCGACCTTGACCAGTCTAAATTCTATATGAACTAAAAAAATGAAAAAAAATCAGACAATTCATGTGATCGATGATGAACCGATCATCCACGAGGTTTTAGGAGAGCTTCTAATATCCGAAGGATATAATGTTGACAGCTCCGCCAATGGAGAAGAGGCTCTGGAAAAACATATTTCTAAAGAATATGATCTAGTACTTCTCGATCTTCTAATGCCCGGCATGAACGGGATCAATGTCCTGAAAAAATTAAAAAAACGGAATCCAAAGATAGTTGTCATCATCATCACGGCTTATGCATCGGTCGAATCCGCCATTACCGCCATGAAGATGGGGGCATATGACTATATTCAGAAACCTTTTAAGCACGAAGAACTTCTCCTCACCGTGAAAAGGGCCATAAACCACAAATGTCTTCAGGATGAGAACATCCGCTTAAAGAATGAACTGCAGGAAAAATTCTGCTTTGAAAACATCATCGGGAAAAGCGCTGTTATGAATGAGGTTTTTGAAGTGATCAAAGCCTCCGCCCCTACACGGAGCACCATCCTGATCGAAGGAGAAAGCGGCACTGGAAAGGAACTCGTGGCTCATGCCATCCACCAGAACAGTGACAGGCGTACTTCGCCATTTATAGTTGTCAACAGCGGATCTCTCCCTCCGGATCTTCTTGAAAGCCACCTGTTCGGCCATGTTAAAGGGGCCTTTACCGGAGCTACAACGCAAAAAAAAGGGTTATTTGAAGCTGCTGAAAACGGTTCGATCTTTTTTGATGAAATCTCCTCTCTGAACATGGAAACACAGGTTAAATTGCTCCGGGTAATACAGGACAGAGAGTTTATGCGGCTCGGTGGAACCAAATCACTCCGGGTCAACGTCCGCCTGATAGCAGCAACAAACATCAATCTTGAAGATCTGATCAAACAGCAAAAATTCAGAGAAGACCTTTACTACAGACTTAATGTCATAAAGATAGAACTGCCTCCCTTGAGAAAAAAAATGGAAGACATCCCCCTGCTGATCAAACGCTTTATCACAAAGTATAACATAGAAAACAAAAAAGAGATCCAGGAAGTGTCCAAGGAGGCGATGAATATTCTGATGGATTATCATTGGCCTGGAAATGTCAGAGAGTTGGAAAATCTGATCGAACGATCCATCGTCTTATCACAATCTTCGATCATCAGACAGGAAGACCTGCCGCCGTTCCTGATCAGCCTGAAACCAATAAGCGCAGATACAGAAACCGGATTTGCAGACAGCCTTGATCTTAAATCTCAGACACAGAACTTTCAAAAAAAAGCCATCATGAATGCCTTGAAGAAGGCACATGGAGTCCAAAAAAACGCGGCTCAACATTTAGGTATCAAGCCTACCACTTTAAATGAAATGATCAAAAGATTTGAGATCGATCTTAATCGTCTTTACGATTGATCGCAACTTCCTAACCTGGAATATTCACGGGTCGAGATTGGTGCAGATGCAAGGCATGGCGGGTGAAGCTGTGGTTATCCACCGCAAACCCGTCATAACGCAGCAGATGTGCCGAGATTCGGCCCGCCTGAAAGGGAAAAAATGCCGATAATAAAATTGAGATCTTACAGAAATGTTACAGAAAAAAGTTATGGCGGAAATAGTTCGGATAAAAAGCCTAACTGAATGATATATAAGAAGTTATGTTAGGTTATCGGCAGTTTTTATGAATAAAGCAGGCTGAAAGGCCGCCCTCTGATTAAACTAGAATCCGTCTCTCTTCCTTTACTACATTAAGAACAATATGCGTCACAGACCTGTCCACATTCTTATGGGCCTGGAGGGTCTTGAGAAAGGAATTGAGGTCCTGCCGGTCCTTGAAGTATCCAATGAGAAAGGAATCCCAATCCCCCGTTACATCATAGACAGCAATAATATGAGGATCTTCTGCTATCTTTTTTTGTGTTTCGATCAATTTCCCCTGGGAAATTCTTAGTGCAATGATAGAAATCAGCTTATAATCAAAATGTTCCTGATTGATATCAGGGATATACCTCTTGATGACTCCTGATTCTTCGAATTTTTTAATCCTGTGGATGACAGCCGTCACTGAAGAATCGACTTCTTTGGCTATTTCACGGAAACTTTTTCGCGCATTTTTATTCAGCGCTTTAATGATTTTTATGTCCAGATCATCAAACATATTAACCTCTTTTGAATTTTTTTGAATAATCCAGGTTATATAATCTTTCAACTTCAATATTAATATACTAGCATAAAATTCATTTATTTCAAATTATCCGTCCACAGAATACATTTGTATTTGCATAACGGCCATAACGTTGCATATGAAGCGAGAAAAGATAGATAGAAAGGGTTTAAGGATTCTAAGGTTCGAGTGTTTTTATTATGTCCCGTTGAATTTAGTGCCTGGACTATTTACGAGTCGAGATTGATGCATCTGCAAGAGGCTGTTCGTGAAGCCGTATTTATATACTGCGAACGGA
>CBDVEQ010000054.1:0-13415 GCA_965373045.1 uncultured bacterium
CTTTTTACCCTCCGGGCAAGCCGATCTGCTTTGTTGCGGCGCATTCGCAGTATATAAATACGGCTTCATACGCCACGCCGTGCATATCAACCCGTGAATAAAGCAATCTCTAGATTATTCATAAAAACTGCCGCCAGTCTAACATAACTTCTTATATATCATCCAGTTATACTGTATAATGGAACTGCTTGTTTAAAAGAAGATTTATTTATACAATCAGGCTGAAATGGTAAATAAAACCAATATCCTGGGTATTGATATTGGAGGCTCCATAATAAAGGGAGCCCCGGTCAACATCAAAAAAGGGGTGCTCTCAGGGCACCGCCTTGAGGTCCCAACACCTGAGGTCTCGACACCAAAAGTTGTCATAAAGACCTGCGCTGAAATGGCCGGTCAATTTAATTGGAAGGGCTCTATCGGTTTCACATATCCTGGCGTAATAAAAAAAGGAATAGCCCTGAGCGCCGCCAATATTGACAAATCCTGGATAGGGATCAACGGTGAAAAAATGCTGGCCGAACAGATGGGATGTCCTGTCCTGCTCCTGAATGATGCTGATGCCGCAGGTATCGCTGAAATGAACTTTGGCTCAGGAAAAAACCAAAAAGGCGTGGTCATTCTCCTCACCTTGGGAACCGGGATCGGGAGCGCTATTTTTATAGATGGAAAACTTGTTCCCAACACCGAGTTTGGCCATATGGAAGTCCGAGGCAAGGATGCCGAACACCGCGCCGCAGCACGTATTCGCATAAAGGAAAACTTGAGCTGGGAAGATTGGGCAGACAATCTCAATGAAGTTCTGAACCGTATGGAAGTCCTTTTCTCCCCGGATCTTTTTATTCTTGGCGGTGGTGTCAGTCAAAATCACACCAAATTCCTTCCCCTTCTCAATACAACAGCCAGAATTGTTCCAGCACAGATGGGAAATGATGCCGGCATCATTGGAGCAGCCATGGCCGCCGGCCGTAAGTTTGCAGAAAATAACCCGTGAATAATCTAGGTCTTATGGTTAATATTTCTATATTTTAACTAGTTCTTCGATCTTAAAGGGACGGCCCTGTTCAATACTGCGCCTGGCCGCAATGCCGGTCATGATGGAAAGTACCCCGTCGCGGCTCCATGCAGCCTGGTTCAGTGTATCCGGCCCCGATTCACGGAAGATGCGGTCCATCATCCTGGGATCATCTCCCCAATGACCGCCAGCGCCCGAGCCCAGATCAAATGTCCTTGTACCCTTGAAATTGCGTGTCAAGCGAAAATCCGCCAAGCTCTTTACAGCCCAGGGTTGTTGATGATACTCCCGCATATCCAGCCGGCCTTTGGTCCCGTTAAACCCTACAGAATATCCTTCATAGGGCATAAAGGCATTTAATGAATAACTCATTGTGACGCGGTTATGATATCTGACCTGAACATTCATGGTATCCCAGATGTTGATCTTTTTACGGAAAACACATGCGTCGCGGATATATCCGTCCTCTGATTCCGCCTTGACATACAGATTCATCAGGTGCTCATTCTTTGTAATGTCCCAGAAAAATTCACACGTTCCTTTGTGCGGGCAGGTCATACACCTGACATGACGAATGGGGCTGTTGTATCCGTATTTTCTCAGTTCTCCGTACGCGTTAACCTCTACCGGCTCAGCAGCCAGCCACCAGTTCATAAGATCATAATGATGAGTGGCTTTGTGAACGAGAAGAGAGCCTGAAAACTGCTTAAAACCATGCCAGCGCTGGAAATAGGAGGCCCCATGATAGACATCCAAATAGTAATTAAAATCCACAGATATGATGTCTCCGATCTCTCCTGACATCAGGATCTCCTTGACTTTCATGGCTGAAGGACCGTAGCGGTAATTGAAAGTCACGATCAGATTGCGGCCTGTCTGTTTCTCTGTATCGATGATCTTCTGGCACATTTTCTCATCCGTGGCCATAGGCTTTTCCGTGATCACATCGCACCCTAATTCCATTGCACGGCAGATATATTTGGCATGGAAACAATCCATGGTCGCCACAATAACAGTATCCGGCCGTGTCTCCTCGATCATTTTGTCAAAATCCGTGTAAACGGGGCACGCTGTTTCCATGTATTTTTTAGCATAGGCCAGACGTTTTTTGTTCCTGTCACACAGACCTACCATCTTCAGAATATCGCCATAATTCCGTATCAACGTTTTCCCCCAGAGCCCGGAACCACGGATGCCTGTACCGACAAGAGCGACCTTTATTTTAGAGCTGGATTCCTGCCCCATCATTGGAAATGATCTTAAAAGAGGTATACCGGCAACTCCGAGTGCAGCTCCGGCAGATGTAGTTAAAAATTGGCGGCGGTTAAAACCTTTTTTTGAACTGTCCACCTTAAAAACCTCCTCCATATCATATTAAAATCAGTATATCCATATGGAGGGGAAAATTCAAACAAAAACCATCCGCCCTCAGCACAATCAGTTTTTTCTGAATGGAAATGATAGAATAAAGAAAATCACTCCAATAATGCACACAATGCCAGCAACCATCGTTACCGGGGAAAAAAGTTTTTCCACAACCAGAGTCGGAATCCAATCGATCTTGTCCAGGATCAAAAGGCCAAGATCAGAGGACCACTCTTCAGTATGAGAATAAGGAGCAAAACGGATAGCCAATTTAGTGATATGTTCGGCAAACAGGGATATCGTAAGAGGGATCAAACCGCCTGCAAATGTCGACACTCCAAACCATCTGAAAAAACCAGCAGCAGATGTTCCTCCAATAATAGATCCGAGGAAAAGAAAGATCAGGGGCAGCAAAAATAAAAGGTAGGAAAGCCAGACCACTGTTTTTGAAAAACCGAAAGGCATAAAGCGCACACCTTCAAAGATCTGTATCTCATCCTGCATATTATTTATCGTCTTGATCCGGTGATTTTGAAGGACGATTCTTGCAACATCCATGTCCGGACGGCATGCCGGAAGCTTAAAATCACCGAATTCCCTGTCTTTCAATTCGAGCCACCGATTTGTCCCTTCCTCATCACAAAGAGGTAGATTCTTCAGAACATCCATCAGGTAAAGATCGATCTCTTCATTATCCAGGGCCTTTTTCAGGGGCCGCATGTCGATCATGACAGGATCAGGCTCTCTCTGTCCCCTTAATATCTCTCCTATCTCCTGGAGAGATTTGGACAGTTCCTGTTCCATCCAATCCGTGATCCCGACCCTTTCCAGTAATTCTTTTGGCGTCATCTCGACTTTGGATAGGGCTTCAAACCAGGCACGGGTTCCCTCATCCTCTATTACGGACACATCCTGCGCCTCTTTGACCACTTCATCCAGGTAATCGGGAAGCTCAGCAATGATCTCCCTTGGCAGATCAGAAATCAGTTCAGGCGAAACCGCAGCTTTGGTTACTCCGACCGTCCAGATCATTGCCACAAGCAAGGGAATCGCAAAAATCAGAATGATAAGAGCTCCGATGATCTTTCTAACTGGTTTCATTTTAATCCTCCTCCATCAAATCATTATGTTCAATAAATTATACGTAATAACAGCCCAAAAAGTCGATATCTTTTACAGAATACCATATTTTAATAGCACTGTCTACAAAATATTAATTACATATTACAACATGAAATCAGATCCTGCAGAGCCATAAAATATTGCATTAAAAAAATACCGGAATGTGCCGTGGGCCTGTCCCCTGTAGAGAGCAGGAAAACCAAGAAGTATAACACGTCCTTTCTCATAGGGAACATCGACAATAGCACTTCTGTTTAACAGAAGTTCCTCCCCATGTATCCAACCGCTCTGGAAGCTTTTTGCCGGATACCTGGCGACACTCACACCTTCATTTACAGAAAACACAGGGCTCCTGCGAAAAAACACGGACGTGTCCCTACAATATCCATATGCAATGGGATGGGCCTGATCATTTAAGACCTTGAGGATGGATCCCGGGATAAAAAACTCTTTTCGCGAAATTCCCCGTATTACGTTTTTCACTCCAAGGTGCAGTCTATTCACGGCAAAGTCCGCAGATGAATTTAATGTGATCAGGCATCCGCCGTTCCGGATAAACTGCCGGATGTTATTCACTCCCACATCACCTATGCCACCGGTATATTCAAGAGGAGCACTATTTTCTGAGAGTCCCTTTATTATGCTGTTTTCTCGAATATCAGGAAGCACCAGAACATCATATTTTTTAAGGAGATCTCCTTCACGGATATCCTTGTTATAAACACTTTGATAAGGAAACTCGAACTGTTCCAATACCCAGCGCGTCCAGCCCTCATCCATAGAGGCTGTCCAGCTTTTATAAAGACCCAATCTAACCGGTTTTATCTCCAAAACCCGGACATCCGGCCTGGATCCGAGGGCCTCAAAATGCACATATACATCCTTTATAATACGGCCCAAGTCCTCTTTCAGTCCCTCTCTGTTTTTTGCGATCATCGTTCCTTCCGGATAAGACCGGCCTTTAATTTCAATGGCTTTTTTTGTCCAGAAGACTTTATATCCCTTTTTAAGAAGACGGTTCAAAGCAACAAAACTTTCATTCGTGACATGTCCCCAGATATAACCAAAGGGTTCATTTCCCGCTTCCATTCGTCCCTGAGGTTTTTGAATCGTGTCCATCAGCCGCGCTTTTAGCTTAACGGCCTTATTTACCTGGACCACATCCACCCCCATCAGCATGGGCAGCGTATGTGCAACTACATCATAGGGGGTTTTAAGCGGACCGTTGGGATACTGCCGGATCTCCGGATAATCCTGTTTTTCAAGCAGTGCTTTTGCAAACCTGCCGTAGGGCTGGGCCATAAAAATAACATAAGTGCCTGCCGGATAATTCTTGCCTTCCGCAGAGAATGGATTCAGAGCCATGTGGATCTCAACACCTCCCAACTGGAGGACATTCATCATCTTTACAGCAGAAGGAAGATCACGCTGCTCTGCGGGAATAAGAAAGGCAAATGGATCTTCCCTGGATTGGACGGCCTTTTTGTGTACCCTGTAGAAATTGCGCAGCCAATTTTGTCTGAGGCCTGCCGCATTGGTCAAAACAGCTTTAGCTGCGGAATAATCATACTCCACGATATCCCGGAGGGTCCACTCTCCCCCCTTCCATGGAAGGGGCATCTTCACAGACTCTTTTTTGGCATCGGAAGAAAGATCTTCAAACCTGACCTTTATAGGTGTAGCAACTTTAATACTGGCCAGTTCGGTCAAAATCCTGATCCCCCCATGATAATGATGATAGGCCCTGGCCGGTGTCCAGGCATCAAACATGCTGCTGTGCATAACTCCGGCTTTGCCTTCTGCGGTCAGCTCAGAAGCTATAAACGTTCCCATCACGGCCACCTGCTGACGAAGGATAGGATCGACGTTGGGTTCATAGGGATCAATATAAGGGGGCACAAATATCCTGGCACCACGGCTTCCCATCTGATGCATATCAAGTATGATCTGAGGATGCCACGCATTGTGGACCTTGAGAGTCAGCCGCGATTCTACCTGGGTGAACATATACCAGTCACGATTGTTGTCATGGCCCACATATTTGTGATAAAGCCAGGGCATCCGGCCGCCTTCATACTTTGTTCCAAGATTCTTACGGTACCAGTCCACAACCATCTGTATGCCGTCCGGATTGTGCATGGGAATTAGAAGTAGGATGACATTGTCCAGAATATGTTTTGTTTTTGGATCATTCCCGGTCGCAAGGTCATAGGCCAACTGCATTGCCATCTGTGAAGCTCCGATCTCCGAGGCATGGAGAGAGCAGTTGATCATAACAATGGCCTTCCCATCAGCAATGATCTTATTCGCCTTTTTTTCCGTGATCTTCCGGGGATCCGCCAGAAGCTGCTGAAAAGCCTGGTATTGTTCCAGTTCCGCATGGTTCCGGACAGAGGTAATAACAGCCACGATAAAAGGATTACCGAGTGTGGTTTTTCCCACTTCCTGCACCTGGATCCTGTCGCTTGTCTTATCAAGTTTATCAAAATAGTCCAGGATCTGATACATATCCGCTATATTACGGTCTTCTCCCACCCTAAATCCAAGCACCTCTTCAGGACATGGCACATCCGCATGTACAGCAGCGGCACAAAGAACACAGGTCAGAACGATTGTTATGAATTTAAAACGCTTCATGTTTTTTCCTCTTTTTTTCTCATTTCCCCCTGTAATGAATTCCCTTTGTGATCCAGTCCGGACCCGGTTTTCCCTTGAGATAGTGGTCAAAATATTCCTTCATCCGGATAGAATAATCCAGTTTGTTGGCATATTTCTGGGGATGGTGGGATTCGCCGCGGTACTGAAGGAAAATGCAGTCTTTCCCCAACCTCCTCATTGCCATATAAAGCTCGATCCCCTGGTACCAGGGAACAGCGCCGTCCTTATCCCCGAACATAATCAGCATGGGTGTCCGTATGCGGTCGGCGAAAAACACAGGGGAGTTTTCAATATAGAGCTCCAGATATTCCCAGAGACTCCCTCCGATACGGCTCTGTGATTTTTCATACTGGAACTGCCGCGACATTCCCGACCCCCAACGGACACCGCCGTAAGCGCTTGTCATATTAGACACCGGGGCGCCTGCAATACAGCAGGCAAAAAGATCTGTCTGAGTGACGATAAAAGCTGCCTGATAACCGCTCCATGAGTGGCCGTGGATACCGATGGTTTTGGGATCGGCGACTCCCATGTCGATAAGCTTCTGTACTCCCGGCATCAGACATTTTGTGGCGGCAAATCCCGGACGGCCCACTTCAAACCGGATATCAGGGAGAAAGACCGCATAGCCATTGCTTGTATAAAAAGGAAAATTGGGCCTGTGATTGACGACCATCTGGTTGAACTCGTACATTCGCTGGGAAAAAAACCGGTAAAAATATACGATAACCGGATATCTTTTTCCAGGTTCATAATTTGCTGGTTTGATCAACACACCTTGAAGCGGAATGCCGTCAAGGCTGTTCCATTCCACAAGTTCGGACCTTCCCCAGGCAAAATCTTGGATCTGCGGATTGATATCCGAGATTTTTTTCGGTTCTTTTAACTTGAGGTCAGAAATCCACAGGTCGGGAAATTCCTGAAAACATTCCCGTGTGAACATCACAACATCAGCATTCTTGGCCTTGGAGAGGAACCGGAATTTTTTCTTGTCCTCAAGAAGCTGTCTGACTCCGGTTTTGCTGATGTCGGCCGCATAAAATCCGAATTGTTTTTCGATGTTGTGATATGAAGAAAGCAAAAGATACTGCTTTCTTTCAAAAAATTGGGATTCCGTATCCGTCTTGAGGATACGAAATGTCCTCTGGCTTTTCCGTCCAAAGCCATCCGTCAGGTTAACTGAATGGCCGGTTTTGGTATCAAATTTCCAGATGTCATATTTGTCATAGATCAATACGGCCCTATCGTCCCTGACCCAGCCTCCAAGTCCATAACCGGGTACTACAGAAGGATAGTCATGGTCTTCATTAAAAAAAGGCACATCCATACCCCCGGTCAGGTTGGTCCTTTCTCCTGATCCGATATCATACAGGTGCCAGTGCTTATCCTTATAATAAAGAATGTACTTCCCTCCGGGAGAAAGATAGGGAACGCCTCCTAGATGGGACATCACCTTTTTTCTGAAGCCGGTTATAAGATCGATGGTATATACATCCGAGTAACGCCCGTCCCAGGTCACCTCTTTCCTATAAGGCACATCAGACAAGCCCAGGGCCATATACGGATTTTTGTTGGCCCGGACAATGGGCATGGTTTTATCTGCCAGCTGCACAAGCGATCCTTTCCGGATATCCACTGCCGCTAAATATGTCTGTCCTTTTAGACGGGACCAGTTAATTTTCTGGTGAGGATTGATAAAAGGATCGTTCCAGTGCCAGACATCAATCCCGCGCTTGCTGAGAATCTCTTCCTGGTCGAAAAGATCGATGGTCTCATCCTCGCCTTTGGGAGAACTCTCTTTTTTTACCAGCATGTCCATAGGTTTCAGTCCTAGAAAAAGACGCTTCCCGGATTCATCCCAATTAAGCATGCTGTTCTTCCCAGGGATCATCCAGTCCTCGGGCACGCCATCGAGACCGATAAGCTGTTTTCTTTTTTTTGAACTTCCATCCCATGTCCAAAGGGAAAAAAGCTCTTCCTTAAAACCTGAATCCTCCTTGGAAGCAAGGAGAAAAGCGAGATGCGATCCTTGCTTGGACCAGGCCTGGGTTCCGAACACTGCATCTTTGTATTTTATGACCGGAAACCGGGCAATATTTTTATCCTTCAAATCAATACAGTACAAACCGTTTTCTTTTCCCTCCTGGCATCCAGTTGTTAAAGCCAGAAAAGAGGATTGTGTGTTAAACGAAAAATCCAGAACAAAATCAATCGTGATCTTATCCCCAGTCGCCAACTGCCGTAGCACAAGTTTGCTGCCAACTTCTCTTTTTTTGCTGTCTTTTTTTTCTTCGGGCGTATCTTCCGCCTCTTTCTCTGCCTTATCGTTTAAGCTCTTTGCCGGCTTTTCCTTATAATAAAGAAAAGCCAGCCAATTCCCATCTTTTGAAAGGGAAAAACGCTGAACTTCCGAAAAATGAAGGACTTCTCCGCTCTGTGTATTCAGCAGGGCCATCCCCTGTTTTGGCTTGTCTTTTTTCGCCTTTGCTTTTTCCACAGCTTTAGGCTGAACAAACAGAACCACCCACTGAGATTTTTTGGATATTTTGGGTCCGCTTCCCCTATCGAATGTAAAGGTTTTTCCGGTTTTCAATTGATGGACCAGAGCTTCTCCGTCTCCTCTGCCGGGCTGAGTGCCATAGGCGATAATCTTCCCGTCTTCAGAGAGGACCGGATTTCTGATCTCCTTGAACTTCATAATATCCTGAAAAGTCAGAACCTTTTTCGCTGCCGTTTGGGCAGGCAAAGAACAAACACATACACTGAGAAAAACAATAATAAGGATCAGCCGCAAAGATCTTTTTTGAGACATGCTTACTTCTCCTGAACAGATTGGGATAAAGAGATGTTGGCTGTCATGAACAACCCGGACCCTTGCTTATATCACAAAAAAAAGTCCCCTGGCAACCAAACAGTTTTGCCGGATACGGTTACAGGATCATTTTTATCCTGCTTTATTTATAAAAACTGCCGTGAATAATCCAGGTTAATTGCGCTAATAATAAAACTTTATTAAAATAGAGGGATGGTTTCACAAAGAAATTGGGATTTTTATGCAGTTCAAAAAGCACAGTGGTTTAAAAGTCTTTTCGTCTTCGCTGCTCTTCTGATCTTTTATGTGTTCGCAGTAGGATTTGTTTCCTGCGCTCTCCTTTTTAGCTTGGGCCTGTTTATTCCAGGTCTTCTCCCCTCCACACACAATTTCCTCACGCAATTGATCCTTGGATCTTTTCTGATCGCGCTTCTTATCGCTGCATTCCACTTTTATGATGCCAGAGCCCATGGCGCCAGGTTCATCCGCAGACGCCTGCAGGCCCGCACCCCCGAACTGTCCGATCGCTTTCACCTTCAGTTTTCCAACGCAGTAGATGAAATGAGGATCGCCGCCGGGCTTCCCCGCGTAAAGCCTTATGTGCTTCCCACTTTTGCCGTCAACTCCATGGCTCTGATGGAATCCAGCGGCCAGCCTAGCGTTCTTGTCACCGAGGGTCTTCTTGCGGAATTCACAAGGGACGAACTGGAAGCTGTCATCGCACATGAGCTTGCTCACATTATCCGTGGAGATACTATTTATATAACGCTTGTCTGTTCACTGGGAAATTTTTTTGAGCAGCTCAAACTGGCCGTAGAGCCGGAAAGAAATCCTTCCGGATTTCTCATCAACAGCGAGCAGAGCAAGAACACACCTTTCTTCTTTTATATTGCCCTTGCTTTATCTCTCCCGGTTTTGCGTCTGCTGAGCACTCTTATCAGCAGACAAAGAGAGATCCTGGCCGATGCTACCGGTGTCGAGCTCTGCCGGAATCCAAGGGCGCTGGCACGAGCCATATACCGCGCCCATGTACAGAATTCCTTTATCGGCGATTTCAGCCTGACTTACAGTCCCCTACTTATTGTCCCTCCCTATTCAGAGAAACAGTCAGACACGTTTCTCAACCGTATATTCAGCTCCCATCCTCCATTGATGCTGCGGATAAAAAACCTGGCAGACATGGTCCCCACAAGCCCGGCAGAGATCATCGAAGAAATCTATAATATCCGAAGAACTCGTAAAGAAGCACAGATCATCCTGGATTCTTATGAGACAAAAATTGCTCTCATGAAGCTTGGCCGGTATAAATACTTCTCTTCAGGGAGCCGCAACCGCTGTCCTCGCTGCCGTATTCCCTTAAGAACTTCATTCTATGAAGGAGTCCCAACACAAACCTGTGAAAAATGCGGCGGGAAGCTGATCAAAGCTATACATGTAGAACGGATCATCGCCCGCAAGGAAGTGGCTTTTTCCCCGACACTGCTTGATAAAGCAAAAAAATTCAAACACCTCTATATGCAGAACCCGTTCCGGTCAATCAGGACCAACCTGGCCAAAACTTCTTCCCCGGCCTGTCCTTATTGCGGCACCAAGATGCTACTCCGGCCTTATACTTATCAGTATATAGTCCCTGTGGATAAATGCCTGGCCTGTCAGAACATCTGGTTTGACATGGATGAACTCGAGATCCTTCAGATCCTGATCGAAAACCGTTAGCCTCTCTCTTTCTGATCAATTGCGGAAATTCAACTCATCCTGCTTGTCCATGTCCAGAATAGCCATAAACAGGATCTGGGCCAGGTCTTCCATGATCTCCGGCATGATGTAATCGATCTTATCCTTCGTGACATGGTAATAGGACTGGCCCCCGCCGTAGGCGCTGAAAGATAGAGTGGGCACGTTCTTCCACATGAAACGAGCCGCATCCAGCCTGGGTCTTGCGTTATTGGCGAAAAAAGGACCAGTGATCAGGCGGTGGACATAGGCCTCATTAGCCTTCCGAACAAAGTTAAAAAGCTCCGGATAATTCTGTCCAGCCAATGCATTCAGACGCGTTCCCACGCCCACTCCGTCCATATTGAACAGTGCCAGCGTTTTATCCAGGGGGATGATAGGATTTTCTACATAATATTTTGAGCCGGCCACCCCCTGCTCTTCTGCACCGAAGAAAATGAACATGATGGAGCGGCGGATTTTCACAGGAGAACAGGATAGAGCTTCAGCTATCCCCATCATAACAGCATCAGCCGATGCATTGTCATTGGCACCGGGTATGATCTCATAACAGCGGCCCAGATGGTCCAAGTGCCCACCAAGAAGAATAAACTCATTCTTGAGGCTGGGGTCAGTCCCCTCAAGGATCCCGATCACATTGTAGCCTATTCCTTCCGGGTGGTGTTCCGTGGTATTTTTTATCGTGAAATTTTTTCCAGTTTTAAAGGAATGAGGTTTGAGGGTTTTCTTTATCTGACGGACCACATCCGCGTGTTTTTTTCCTGTGCCTGCAAACACATCGGCAACCACATTTTTGCCCACATGGGAATAAATGAATCCCTCGGCATAGGAATTGTTGGGATTAACAATTGGACCATAATTATAAAGCATGCCTTTGGCCCCATGTTTTACGGCATTTTCCAGTTTATATTGGTGGAAGGAATAAGGACGCCATTTTTTAAACACTTCGGCCTTGCCCGGAGAGACAGGAGCCTCCCGTTCCATCAGAACGATCTTGCCCTCGACGTTCAGGCCTGCATACTCATCAAAATCCAGTTCAGGGGCAGTGATACCGTAGCCTACATAGATCACATCCGCAGTCACTTCCCCGGAACCCGACGTTGAGCCGGGAATAAATTCATCCTCATATGTGTAGGATTTTTTAATAAAACCGTCCTTATAGGGAATATTCATGGATACAGAACAGCCCTTAAAGACCAATATATATGGATTGGGAAAAGCCTGAAGGAATGTACCGTTGTCTCCTCCGGGTTTGAGTCCCCATTTCTTCAGGTGAGCGATTACCCATTTGGCGCTATCATTAAATCCCTTAGTTCCCGTCAACCGACCCCAGTATTTATCAGACGCCAACTCTTTGACATAATCAAACAGCACATGACTGGAGATTGAGTGCATGATCTGGAGAACTTTCTGCTGTTCTGTGGGCTGTGGCCGCGCCTGCTGAGCGGTTGCTGCAGAAAAAACTCCCAGAATAATAACCGTTAATATACTAAAAAAGAATTTTTTGTGTTTCACAGACTCCTCCTTAAATTTATATAAGATCGACTAAAATCTCATGTTAATCAAAACGATTTTTTCTGTGGCCAGACCCTAAAAGCAAAGCCAGACCATATATACAATATCGAAAAGAACGGGACAAACCAGACTTAAGATTAGAATCGATAAGAAAGTCCTCCTCTATAGATCATTCCGTTAAAAATTCCGCCCTCAACCAGGAGATAAACATTCTTCGTCAATTCACCTTTGACACCAAGGGTCATCTGTACAAAGGGAATAAAAGGAATTTGATCAAATATGGACTCTTCTCCTGCTTCCCTTTCATTATCAAGCTCCTCAAGAGTTTTATGCTCGCTTATGCTGTCTGTTTCAGGCGGTTCTCCAGGCACATTCAGTGTATAGTTAGCATCAAAATCGATTCTTGCTTTTTTAAGACTACCAATACCGGCGATTCCAAAACCAAAGGTGAAATACGGCCGAACTCTCCAGGAAGGTTTTATGTCCCACCGGAAGTGCAGGTGAAAAGACAGCGGATTGTAAGTAAACATGGCGCTACCAGTGGCCTGAGCTGATACTTGTTCGCTCGTGGCGGTATCAGTCATTGCAAGATTTATTGCCATGCTTTCCAGGCCCACTTCCAAAGAGGTTTTTTCTACTGAAAGGCCGATACTGAAAGAACCTTCATGGCCGCGGGGATACCATCGGATCTCAAAACCCCAATTGTTACCGGATGTGTTAAAATCATAATCCTGGGTGAAACTATCTTCTACAAAGGTTGGATTGTCCTCCAGTATTTCTTCGAACATATCATCCTTCATGTCCTCGCCCATAGAATCAAGCTGCTCTTCCACCATTCCCTTGATAATGTTCAGACTCCATCCTGAATAATGAAAGCCGAATTCAAATTTCCCTTGGGCCTGAAGCTGGGGAGAGGCTAAAATCAAAGCCAGCAGAAATACCGGTACAAAAGATAATTTCTTGATTATTTTCATCAAAAACCTCCTGTTATTTATGATTAATCATCACTATCATGATGTTATGAGCTTAAATATATCATTGAAATTAAAACAATGTCAAAACAGACTTGCCTGCTTTATTTATAAAAATTTGCGATACGTTCAAACATCAACACAATCATTTAAAATTTTATTTTATATATCGCAACTTTTTACCCTCCGGGCAAGCCGATCTTACCGCAGTGGCTTCGTCGTGTTC
>CBDVEQ010000055.1:0-13407 GCA_965373045.1 uncultured bacterium
AGCGCTATCTGTAAAAACTCCAAAGGTGGCAAAACAGCTCTATGCATGGGGCTCTATATCCTATCTTGCCAGGCGAGTGATTCCTATGCTCTGGGGAATCTGCGCATTTATTTTTGTCGCTCAGACGCCCAAGCTTCTTTCCGCCTTTCAGGGTCCTAATGCATTGAACAGTCAATTCGGGATGCCGATCTTCATCGCCAAGGTTTTGCCCAGCGGACTGCTGGGAATCATCGCAGCAGGAATGTTCGCAGCATTTATGTCTACTCATGACAGCTATTTATTAAGCTGGAGTTCAGTCATCACCCAGGATATTATCGCCCCTTTGAAAAGGAAGGCTCTATCCGATAAAAAACGTTTACTTATCACGCGGATCTCTATAGTCAGTATCGGTTGTTTTCTCCTCTTGTGGGGCCTCTGGTTCGAAGCGCCCGTGTCTCTCTGGAACTATATGGCGGTGACCGGGACCATCTATCTTGCAGGCGCTTTTACCGTGGTTGTCGCAGGGTTGTATTGGAAAAGGGCAAGCTCAACAGGGGCGATGATCGCTCTGCTTGCAGGGCTGCTGGCAATTCTGGGTCTCGGGAACTGGACAAAAGGGGCTGATGTTCCATTCTATCTTTCTGATAAATTTATCGGCATTGCCACTTTTGTTGTGGCTTTTCTAGGTATGATTATCGGTTCCCTGCTGTTTCCTGACAAACCCAAACCACAGGAGGAAAAATCATGAACTGGGAACTCATTTGGAAGATCGTCCTGATATTCACTCTGGTCGCCTATTCTCTTCTTGCGATCATCGTTTTTATCGGAGGCATCGGAAACGTCATCGCAATGCTTAGGGATCTGCGGGCGCCGATCGACATCCCTGAAGACCAGTCTGAGTAGATCATGGAAAAAAATCGATATTTCCTTCTCTTAATCGCTTTATTCCTGACAGTTTTTGTATTTGGCTGTACTTCCCGAACAAATAATATGGCCGGGGAAGACTCCCGGTTCTCCGTCCAAGAAACCACGATCACGGATATTCACGCTGCAATGAGAGCCGGAAATCTGACCGCCAATGAACTTGTCAATATCTATCTCGACCGGATAAAAAAATATGATCAGCCCACAAAACTGAATTCGCTTATTGTTATAAATCCTAACGCCATAAAGACAGCCAAGGAACTGGATGAGGAATTCCAGAGAACAGGCAAACTGCGCCCTCTTCACGGCATTCCTATTATTGTCAAGGACAACTACGAGACTTTTGACATGCAGACTACAGCAGGATCCGAGGCTCTTCTTGGATTTATCCCTCCGGACGATGCCTGTCAGGTTCGAAAACTGCGGGAAGCAGGAGCTATTATCCTGGCCAAATCCAATATGGGGGAATGGGCTTTCAGCCCCTATTACACCCTGAGTTCCTCCGCAGGGATGACGCTCAATCCCTATGACCTCCACCATGTCCCGGCCGGGTCAAGCGGCGGCACTGCTGCAGCAATCGCAGCTAATCTGGGAACCGCGGGCCTGGGAACAGATACGGGAAATTCCATCCGCGGCCCTTCGTCTCACTGCTGTCTGGTCGGCTTCCGCCCGACAATGGGATTGACAAGCCGGGACGGTATCATTCCCCTTTATTTGCGAAACGACATAGGCGGACCCATGACACGGACCATAGAGGATGCTGTCCGGATTCTGGATGTGATCGCGGGATATGACCCGGCTGACCCCATCACTCAAAAAAGTGACGGCCTGATCCCGGACAGCTATACTCAGTTCCTTGATAAAAACGGCCTCAAAGGTGCCCGGATCGGTGTGTTCCGGTTATTTACAGACATGCCATCAGCCGATCCCCAGGTGACAGCGCTGTTTGAAAAAGCCATTTCTGATATGAAAACCTTGGGAGCTCAGATCGTCGACCCTTTTGTGATCCCTGACTTTGGCAGGCTTACAAAAAACCTCTGGTGTGATACATTCCGCCACGACCTCAACAGATACCTGGCATCACTGGGAGAAAAAGCTCCTTTCAAAAATCTAACAGAGATCTACAATAAAGGCCTGTTCGGAACAATCAACAAGAGAAGGATCTACAGAGCCCTGGAAATACCGCTCAGCGATCATCCGATCTGTAAAGATCTATACACAGAACCAAAAAACATTATCTTCCGGGAAGCTGTCCTGAAGGTCATGGAAGACCTGGAGGTCGACGTTATTATCTATCCCACATGGAGCAACCCTCCGAGAAAGCTGGGCGATCTCAAGAGCCCAGCCGGTGATAACAGCCAACTTATCCCGCCCCACACAGGACTCCCTGCCATCACTGTCCCTATGGGATTTACTTATAAAAAACTCCCTGCAGGACTTCAGATCATCGGGAAACTGTTCGGTGAGCCGGATCTGATCCGGATCGCCTATGCCTATGAACAGGCGACACAGCACCGCCGCCCTCCGAAAAGATTTAATTGACAGAACCCTTTGTTATTTGTACAGTATTACTGTACAATATAATCGAGATAAAAATGGCTATAAAAACAACCTATTCTCAAGCCCGGGCTAATCTTGCCAGGCTCTGCAATCTGGTCTCTGAAAACAGAGAAGTCGTATATATCAAGCGGCGGAACGCAGAAGATGTGGCCCTCATCTCTGCCTCTGAGCTCTCAAGCCTATTAGAAACCGCTCACCTCATGAGGTCACCCAAAAATGCCCAGCGTCTTTTAACCGCATTAAATCACGCCATTGCCGGAAAAGAACCAGCTCAAAACCTTAAAGAGTTCAAAATAGACATGGGTCTTGAATAAAATGGTTCCTCCGGATCGAACGATTCGTGAGGCCGTGTTTCATTATGAATTCAGAGAAGATATCAAATATTGGGTGAAGACGGACAGGAAAATCGCATTAAGGGCCTTAAAAATTGTCGAGGCCATCATAAAAGATCCATTTCTGGGTATCGGGAAACCCGAGCGCTTGAAATATCTTGCTCCCGGAGCATGGTCCAGACGACTTACTCAGGAGCATAGGATCGTCTATCTCGTCAGAGACGATCGAGTCGATTTCTTACAGGCTCGCTATCACTACTGAACAAAAGGGGACGGTTCTAATAAAGAAAAGCCAGCGAGAGGAGTCGAACCTCCGACCTACTGATTACGAATCAGTTGCTCTACCAACTGAGCTACGCTGGCTTCAAAAACGTCAATTTTGAATAGATTGAAATTAATCGAAATGCCGCGATTAGTCAAGTTTTAACTCTTTTCAAATCTTTCCAATGTTTATCAGAATCACATTTGGGCCCCGCTTTTTTTAGAATACAGGAAAAATAACAGATTTTTATCCTTTGTAGGGGTGACCCACATATTGAGGCCTCTTTTGAAAGACGTATAGACCCGAAATCAAAGAATTCTCTGGGAAAACACACGTCAAGAACGAATGAATCTTTTGAGTGAATGGGATAGGGGGTGAGGGAAAGAGCTGAAGAGGGGTGAGAAAAAAGGATAAAAATAATACAAAATCATCCCCCAAAAATTCAACAGGAATACCACTCATGCGACTAAAATAAAGTGTTTAAATTTTGAACACAATGGAGAGCAAATTGGTTTCACTATCAACTATCATTTCAAAGAGAAAATCCAATATTTCTGGGCTTTCTTTTGTGGAAGTATTGGTCACCATGGTTATTATGCAAGTTGTTCTGCTTTCCATGCTCAGCATGATCACCTTCGGTGCAAATCTTCTCATGAAAATGGAACAGACCACCATAGCTTCTCAATCTATTCATAAAAAGATCGAGCAGATCCGGAATATATCCTTTGAAGAAATCCTCTCCCTGGACGATACATTTACTGATGAGGATCTGACGCGTCTGAACAACGCCCAAGGCTATGTATTTCTTGATGATTCGGTCGGTCAGGACATCAAAAAACTTACAGTCAGCATCCATTGGACCTTCCGGGGAAGGCCGATGATAAAAAAAGTTGTGACCTTCGTTACACGGGGAGGGATAAACAAAAATTGAAAAAAGTATTTCCCTCAGGAAGTTCTTTTATTGAAGTCATTATGGCTTTTTCCATTATGGGCATTGTATTTCTGTCTATTTTGACCCTTTCCTCATCAAGTCAAAAACATTTTGCAAATCAAAGCAATAAAGCAGATTCACTTCTTAACTGCAGCTACCCTCTCATATGGATATCCAGGGACATCAAAGAGTCCATTCAGGTTTTCGCTGATCCGGTCTTTGTCAATGGAAACTATTTTTCAACATCCTCTAACTGCCTGGTCCTGAAAATCCCTTCGGTCGATTCAAGTGGTTATATCATTGATGTTGATAACACTCACGATACCATCATCTTTTGGCAGCATGGCCAATTTCCTAATCAACTAATGAGAACGGTTGTCGCGAATGAACTCAGTGCCAGATCTGATAGATCCCGCATCATCAATTCAAGCTTTCATTCCATGAATTTTGACTATTACAGAAAAGGAGGAGTAGCTACCTCGTCTTTTTCTGAGACAGCAATGATCAATGTGACTTTGAGTGCACAATTTCAAGGGTCGGGGAAAAAATATCTGGAATCATTTTCTACCAGTGTGAACCTCCGAAATAAACTTGATGATTGATACCTCAGGATCGAACATGAAGAAATTATCTGCCCGCAAAAAAAACAGAAAGGCTTCCAGGCATCAAGAAAAAGGTGTTGCTATGGTCATGGCCCTTTTCCTCTCAGTGGCCTTGCTCATTGTTGCCACCCCCTCTCTTTTTAAACTCACTGCTATGAAAGGCCTAACAGAGAAATCTCACAAAACATTAGCAGCTTTAAACCTGGCTGAAGCAGGTATAGACAGGGCAATATGGGAACTCAATTCAGGCGACATCTTGACCTGGAGCGGAGACAGCCAGATAAGAACGTTTTCCTTCGATTCTTTTCAACCTCACGGTGGAGGGATAAATGGAAATGTCTCGGTAACAGTCCTGGATCCCTTTGGAGAGAACCCACTCATAGAATCCTCGGGTCAGATCAGTTCTCAACCTTCTATCCAGGTAGGCAAAGCCGTGCGTGTTACGCTCAAGGAAAAGGAAATCCCATTCTTTAATTTTGGTGTATTCGGGAATGAAAGCGTTACCATTGCTTCCAATCTGAATATTTTGGGAAGTGTGGGGACAAATGGAACGGGCGCCGGGTCGATCACTATTGATTCAAACAGCACTGTTGACGGAGATATCATCTGCGGGATGGGAGGCGACCCGGAAATAGCCCTGGATATTGATGAGACTTCTTCTGTATCCGGCCAAATAGATTCAGCCGCTGAATTTAAAGATTTTCCTGACGTGGTTGTGCCTGAAGGCCTTCCCTATATGGGAGACGTCGAGATCAGCAACGACACGCTGACAATTTCCGAAAATGGAGATTATTCATCATTGGTCATAGGACAGAATTCCCAGCTTATAATCTCAGGCGATGTGACCCTTCATGTTAGCGGATTATTCAGTTTAGGCAGCAATACAGAACTTCTAATCACAGAAGGATCGAGTCTAACTCTTTATCTTTCTGGATCACTGGATATGAACAGCAACTGCAGCGTTAACAATGCTAATAATGATTCAACAAAACTCAAATTCTACGGCACAGAATATTTGGATAGTAATATCCAGTTTGATTCTAATGTGGCTTTTTATGGAGCAGTCTATATGCCTTATGCTGATCTTACCATATCCAGCAATATTGACTTCTACGGGTCTGTATACGGGAGAAATGTCTATTTGAATGCCAATGTCTATGTCTCTTTTGAGGAAGGTCATGAAGATTTTTCTTCTTATAGGTTTGAGATAAAATCCTGGCAGGAAATACAATATTGACTTTCAACCGGGAACATTCTTCAATTTTTTTCCATAATATTTTTATCAACTAAAAATCCCATCCAATTTTCCCTTCCCCTTTTTCCTTGCTCTTGGAAATCAAATTTATTATTATGACGGCTATTACTTAAGAAAGATTTTTAGTAAATCATGAGAATCAAAAAACTGGAACTTCAAGGATTTAAATCCTTCCCGGAAAAAACCAGAATTGTCTTTCATAAAGGCATCACTTCGATCATCGGACCCAATGGGACCGGAAAAAGCAATATTGTAGATGCCCTGCTCTGGGTCCTTGGAGGAAAACGGCTTAAGTCCCTTCGTGGTGAACAGCGCGGAAACATCATCTTTAACGGCAGCACAGACAAGGCCCCTATGGGCATGGCGGACGTAACACTCACCCTGACCGATGAAGAAGAAGAAATGCTTGTCTCCCACCGTATTTTTCGCTCCGGAGAGGGTGAATACCGTCTTGATGGAAAAGCGGCGCGCTTGAGGGATATCCAGGAAGCCTTATGGCAGAAGTCGATCGGGGAGAGTGAATATTTTGTCATCGAGCAGGACACTATCGGCCAGTTTTTATCTTCCAAACCCCTGGAGAAAAGAGGGCTTTTAGAGGAAGCAGCGGGGACATCTCTCTACAGGGATAAAAAACGCCAGGCGCAGAATAAGCTTAATAAAAGCGAGCAGAACCTCATTCGACTTGAGGACATCATCGCAGAGGTTTCCCGGTTAAAAAATTCACTTAAAAGACAGGCTGCTGCTGCTATCCGGTACAGGCATTTGAGAGAGGACATACGTAAACTGACAAGCTTGAACTTCCGCAAAAAAATCGATGATCTGGAAAAGGACATCAGGAACATCTCAGTCAGCCATCAAAAAAGCATGGACAAGGAAAAAGCGGTCGTTCATCAGTTAAAGGATGCAGAAAAACTTCTCTCAGAAAAAAGACAGGACGTGCGGGACCTTGAAAACCGGATCAAAGACGGGCAGGAACATTTGTATAATCTCAGGTCACGTATAGCCGGTCTTGAAGCAGATAAGGACCGGGAAGAAAAGCGTATCGATTATCTCGAAGAAAAAAAGAAAGGCGTAAAAACCAGCGATAAAGAATTCGACCTTGAGCTGTACGGATTGGAAAAAGACAAAATCGAAGCTGAGGAAAAACTCAAAGCTCAAAGACAGGAACTCGACCTTAAACAGGAGGAGTTGAAAAAAGCAGAGCACCGCAGCGAGGAGGCCCGAACCAAACTGGAAGAACGGCAGAAAAAGATAGATTCCATCCGGAACGCTTATTTCCAAAAAATATCTGAACAAACCCATGTCAACAACGAAAAGGCACGTTTGGAAAAAGAACTGGAACTGATGCAGCGCCAGGAGAAAAAACTCAGCACTCAGATCAGTGAAGAACATAAGGAGTTAAAAGGAAAAAGCAGTAAGCAGAAAGAGGTGGAAAAATCCATTTCCAGGAAAAAAGACGATCTCAAAGCCCTGATGGAAAAGATCGGCCTGGCAGAAAAAGCAAAAAACAAACTGGATAAAGATATCTCTAATCTAGAGCACCGGCTGGCAGAACTGCAGAAGACTCGCGATAAAAATTCTCATCATCTCGATGTACTCGAAAAAATGGAAGCCGCAGAACGGGGAAAGGACAGGGGCCGCGAGATACCGGATACCATAGGTCTCCTGGCCGATTTACTTGAAAGCGACCGGGAACATGCTGGCCTTGTGGACATCTTCTGGAAAGAGGAGGCAAAATCCCATCTTATCCATGCAGATCGTTTCTTGAACGATCTGACCGATGCCGGAATAAAAGGCCGTTTTCTCCTCCTGCATCCGGAAGAATCCAGGAAGACCTCTTCCGAAGTGTTCAAGCATCCCTCGGCCATCGGGCGTTTGAAAGCATTCGTCCACCCCAATGCCAAAATCAAAAAACACTTCTCCCATCTCAAAGAAGCTGTGATCACACAAGATATAAAAAGTGCAGTCGAACTCTGGCTCCAATATCCAGCTTCAAACTACATCACGCTTAGCGGCGACCTGCTTTATTCCTCAGGCTTTCTGAAACTGGGAGAAAAAAAAGAAGGGCTTTTTGCTATTAACCAGGAGATAAAATCTGTCAGGCAACAAATCTCTACGGTCGAAAAAAAGATCGTCCCTGTCCAACAAAATATTGCTGACAAAACCGCTGAAAGAAACCGGCAGGATTCCGAACTGGCTAACGCTATATCCCAGGCAGATCGTTTATCCCGGGATATCGAAGATATGGAAAAAGATCTTCAGTTTAACCAAACCGATACTTTAAAGATCAAGACAACCATCACCATTTTCAGCAAAGAGACGGACGTTCTGTCCCAGGATAAAACTGCTCTTTCTCATAAACTGGAATCCATCACTTCTCAGGTCAGTATTATCCAAACCGAGGAAACAACCCTGAAAAAGGACCTGGAAACCGCAGAGAACACAGTCACAGAACTCCAGAAAAACTCCGATCATGAACGAAAACTCTTTTTCGAACTCAAATCACAGGTCGATTTATTGAGCGAGAAGATCAGCAGTTATATGCAGAGATTGGAACTGTACCACCGCCGCAAGGAAACCATCAGTAACAAAAAAACATCCCTGTCGGATGTTATCAATAATGCAGAAAAAGAGAAAGTCTGTTTGAAAGAGAACATTTTTAAAATCTCAAAGGACATCAGCACTGCTATTGCAGACAAAAAGGAAAAAGAGGATCTCCTGCATATCGACAAAACCAAACTCAATGAAATGCAGCATGAGTTAAAAGCCGAAGAAGCAAAGATAGATGCTTCCAGAGTCCAGTCGGAAAAGCAGAAGGAAGACCGCCAGGCTTGGGAGATCAAAAAGGCGGAAATGGACAGAGATCTGGTCAATCTTGAAGAATCGTGCTGGCAGGAATTAAAAAAGACCCTGGATGAAGTCAAAAGTGATGTATCCCTCGAGAACTTTGAAAAACTGGATGTGGAATCGTCCCTTTCAAAAGCAAATGAAAAACTTCAGAGAATCTCCTCGGTCAACCTGATGGCTGAGGAGGAGTATCTTATTCAGAAGAAACGGCACGATTTTCTTGTCCAGGAACAGGAAGACCTTCATAAATCCATTGACGCGACCAGAGAGGCTATCAAAAAGATCGATCAGGAAAGCCGGATCCAGTTCCTGCATGCACTGAAAGAGGTTAATAAAAATTTTAAGGATGTCTTCTCTATTCTTTTTGAAGGCGGAAACGCTGAAGTCAAATTATCCGATCCCAGCAATCCCCTTGAAAGCGGAGTGGAGATCGTCGCCCAACCTCCGGGGAAGCGGCTTCACAATCTGAACCTTCTTTCCGGCGGGGAAAAGTCCCTGACGAGCCTCGCTTTTTTCTTTGCCCTGTTCCGCTATAAACCCGCGCCTTTCTGCATTTTGGATGAAGTGGATGCTGCCCTGGATGAATCAAATCTAAGCCGGTTTCTGAATCTCATGAAGAAGATTAAGGACCAGACCCAATTTATTATTGTGACGCACAACTTCAAGACCATGGAAGTGGCAGATTTTATATACGGGACAACCATGGCCGATCCCAGCATAACCAGTATTTATTCAGTTAAGATGGATCCCAAGACTAACAACTTGAAAAGAAGTAATTAGGTTAGCCGATGCTGATCTTGTTTTTTTTAGGAGCGTATTTTTTACGACTGAATATTCTTCTTATCCTCTGCCTTACCATAACAACAAAAAATACAAAGTAGATAAAAACAACCTTGAGGGATGTTACTGATTTGAGGGTCGATTTGATCTTGGACCTGGACAACGGACGGCCTCCGTCAGCCTGCTCCTTCATCACCAGCTCAGCAAGCTGAAACCAGGTCAGTTTGTGTTTGAACAGTGGAACATGCCCTTGGGCAGCAGGCAGCACCATGACCTTTTTCATGTCTTTTTTTCTTGCCCAGGAAAAATCCGGCGTCAAAACACCGCGTTCCTTGGCGATATTCTCAAGGGGTGTTCCGGGGTACACATGGAGAAGGGCTGTTGCAATCTGAGTTTCCGGATTTATGGTTTTCATCTTTTCAATGATCTCCAGTGTTTCATTGGCTTCGTCCCAGGTCTCTGTATCATGGGAATAGATAAGAAAGGCATTGGGTGTAAATCCTAGCTCCCCTGCCCAACGGACAAACTGGTATGCCTTTTCCATGTCGAATTTCTTGCGGACAATTTCCCGCCTGACCCTCTCATTCCCTGCTTCTACACCAAAATGCCCCCATATCAGTCCGGCTTTTACCATCTTCTCCAGTAAAGGTTTATCCACCAGATCGATCCGGAATTCATTTCCGAATTTAATATCCAACCGCCTCTCAATGATCATGTCCAGTATCTGATGGAGGCGCTTGTTGTTGTAGTTCAGAGTGTCGTCATAAAACCAGATAAATTCAGCCTTATACCTGTCGATAAGAAGTTCGATCTCTTTAAGAACCCTGGCCGGGGAATGCCCGCGCATCTTCCGGCCCCAGTTGACCGGTGTGGCGCAAAAATAACACTCAAAGGGGCAGCCTCTGGATGTCATAATGTTCTGAGCCCGAAGCTTCTTTCCATCCGCCATCCGGATGAAAAATTTGTATTTGTCCATAGGCGCCAAGTGACGCGCTGGAAAAGGCAGGGTGTCCAGGTCTTCGATCCTTTCACGAAAGCCGGTATAGAGGGGCTGTCCATCCTTCCGGAAAATAATCCCCTTGATGCTGCCCAGATCGGTCCCGGATTCAACTGCACGGACAAGGTCGATTATAGTCCGCTCCCCTTCTCCAATGACAGCCACATCTACATCCTTTATATGAAAGATGGTGTCTTCCCTGGCCATGGAGATATGTGGACCGCCCAGAACAGTGAAAATCTTCGGATCAATACTCTTCGCCAGTCCCGCCAGCTTGAACGAATCAAACCTGTTTTCAGTTGTTGTGGTTCCGCCTACAATATCCGGACTGAAATCCCTGATCCTTTTCTCAATCTCTGTCCAGTCCAACCTCAGTACGTCTGCAGGAACAATATCCACCTCAACACCGCCCTCCTCCAGAACAGCCGCAAGAAACAGAATACCAAGCGGAGGCATGGAACCACCCTCATTCCAGCGTTGGGCAATATATCCCTGGGGCGGCACGAACAATTGGACTTTCATTGGTTGAATCTTTTTCTTTTAAGTCGATGAATCACGGGTTATTATATGTGATTGTTCCACCAAAAACAAAGAGCCACCTGGATTATTCACATTTATAACTTGAAACATCAATAAAGAATTGAAAGAATAATATCCCCAAGTTATCAGGATTCGCCGGGTTATAGGAGCGTGTAATGTCATGGCCTATTTAACAACAATCATAATCTATCTTTTTTTCCTGTTCGCTGTAGGGCTCTATGTCACAAAGAGAGTAAAGAAAACAGAAGACTTTCTTGTCGCAGGACGCACCCTGACCGCTCCAATCCTTGTCGCGACACTGCTTGCAACCTGGATCGGGTCCGGAGATATATTCAGCGTTTCCGACCTAAGCTACAATCACGGATTTGCTTCCCTCATCGGAAGCAGCGGAGGCTGGTTAGGCATTATCATAGCCTTTTTCATCGCAGGTCGGGTCCGGAAATTCGGGCAGTTTACAGTCCCTGACATCCTCGAAGCCCGGTACAATCACTGGGCAAGGATACTCGCAACCATCACAACCATTATTGCTTACGTGACCATTGTCAGCTATCAGTTCCGGGGTGGGGGTCTGGTGCTCAACATCATAACCGACGGCAAGATCGATGCTAAAACAGGAATCATCATCGTGGCTGTTTTTGTTGTATCATATACTCTACTCGCTGGAATGCTCTCTGTTGCTTATCTGGATATGTTCAACGGGATTCTGATGATAGGGGCTATCCTGATAGCTGTTCCCTTTCTCATCCATCATGTGGGGGGACTAGAATCCATAATCGCAAATGTCACACCACGAAAACACGCTATTCTTGGAAATATGACATTCATCCAGGCTATGGGATATTTTGTCCCTACCCTGCTTCTGGCGCTAGGGAACGCCAACATGTACCAGCGGTTTTTTTCTGCTAAAAACGAAAAGGAAGCTAAAAAATCCGTCATCGGATGGGTGATCGGAGTCATCCTCCTTGGTGTGGCTCTCCAGAGCCTTGCCGTTATAGGCAGCAGTTATTTCAAAGGCCTTGAATCTGAACAGGCTAGTACGATCATTATCATGGTCGCACACAAAGGAGTCCCGGTTGTAATCGGCTGCGCATTGATGGCCGCTATTATGGCCATAATCATATCCACTGCCAACAGCTTTCTCCTGGTCCCGGCTACAAATATCGTCAGGGATATCTATCAGCGATTCATCAACCCTGACCTTCCGGATAAAAAGATGATCCTTTTTTCCCGTCTTGTGGTCGTTGTCCTGGGCTTTCTCGCCTTCATACTCATCCGCTTCTATCCAAGGATCCTGGATGCAGCCTATGCGGCATATACTATCTACGGCGCAGGGATCACCCCTGCTCTGATGGCTGTTTTTTTCTGGAAAAGAGCGACCATCAAAGGAGGAGTGTTTTCCATACTGGGAGGGATGACAGTTACCATAATCTGGGAAGTCATCAACAAGGTTCAAGACCAGCTACCGCTGGGAATCCCTGCTGTCTATCCTGCGTTACTATGCTCCGTTGCCCTGCTTATTTTTGTCAGCCTGGCCGGCTCCAAGCCCTCACAAGACAAGTGGCAGCCGTTCTTTAAATAAAAGAGACAAAAATTTATTGAGTTCTTTGAGTTCGTTGTGTTCTTTGGGTTATTTTAATAAAATTTTATTCAACAAACTCAATAAGCTTAAAGCACTTATTAAATCATTAGAAAGAAAAGCACTCGACCCCTTGAATCCTTGAATCCTCGAACCCTTTGCTATAATCTATATACTCAGGATCACGATCACAGGAGAACAAATGAAAACAGGCATTGTGAAAGATATACGCTATTTGGAACACAATATGGGAGATTCCCACCCGGAAACTCCTAAACGGTTGGAAGTAATCTATGAGATGATCGACTCCCGGATCACATATCCCCTGTTCCGGATCGAACCCCGTCCCGCAACCGAGAAAGAAATCCTAATGGTCCATACACTCCAATATTTTGATCAGGTGAAAAATACTGCGGATAAAGAAAGAGTCATGCTCGATCCCGATACATCCACATCGGCCCGCTCCTTTGATACGGCTTTGCTTGCCTCAGGCGGAGTTCTCAACGCCATCGATCATATCATTGACGGGGACATCCAAAACGGATTTGCACTCATCCGGCCACCTGGACACCATGCGGAGGTCTCCCGCGCCATGGGCTTCTGTCTGTTCAACAATATCGCTATCGGTGCAGAGTATTTGCTTAAAATCCGAAAAAACAAACGCGTCCTGATCGTGGACTGGGATCTCCATCACGGAAACGGGACCCAGCATTCATTTGAAGAAAGATCAGATGTTCTCTATTTTTCCACGCACCAGTTTCCCTATTATCCAGGCACAGGCCACTGGAGTGAGACAGGAAAAAACACCGGAAAGGGGTATAC
>CBDVEQ010000056.1:0-13301 GCA_965373045.1 uncultured bacterium
AAGCTGCTTTGGGCTTTGGGCCTCTTTTGCATTGGCCTTTGGCCCTTGGCCTCTTTTCTTATTTCGACTTCAACAGACTTCTATGGACTCCTATAGACTTCAATGACTTCTATAGACTGTTGGCCTTTTATCTCTATATCCGTTTGAGAATCGCTTCCAGCCCTCTGGCAGTATCCTCCCCGATCTGTACCCGGATAATGCGGCGTCCCTTCTGTTTTAACGCTGAATAATCCCCATATGACTGCGCGGCGATCAATTGTCCAAAGGAATATTCGGTTTCTGGAACAGGAATATCCTGGTGCGGAGTGTCAACCATCTGGATGAACAGTCCGTTATTCGGCCCTCCTTTGTGAAGCTGGCCGGTAGAATGCAGAAATCTCGGGCCAAATCCGACTGTTGTGGCTATTCCGGCTTTATCCAATAGTCTGAGCCGTATTTCCTGGAGGACGTCTTTTATCTTCTTTTCAGGCGAAAGAAATGCCTGCAAAGCGATGTAATCGCCATCACTGCACTGCTCGCAGAACCGCTTAATAGCATCCCCCCATTGTCCGGCATGGGTTATACCGGAATTCCGGATCGATGTATCTTCTCTATTATACGTATCACGTTTCCGGCTCATCGCTTTCCGTGTAATCTCTTTAGTCAGTTGGACATCGGGCTGATTGAATGGATGAACACCCATCACAGCGCCTGCAGCGGCCACGGCAACCTCCCATTTGAACATCTCTTTTCCAATGTCCATCCTGTCATGGATGTTTATGGAGACCACGGAATGGCCTTCCTTTTTCAAATGTTCCCGGAGCCTCAAAAGCTCTCTGTTCCTTTCCTCTGCAGACAAAAGAAATACAAAGCTGCGGTCAGCACCATACTGTTCTGCCGGCAGGACAGGTTCTTCTAATATCGGGATCAGCCCCTTTCCCTTTTTACCTAAACTTTCCGCTATGAGCTGTTCCATCCAGTATGTAAAGCCTGCTGCAAGAGGCGTCGACAGTATTGTCAGCTTATTCCGCCCTTTTGCAAACTCCCCCAGCACAGCTCCCAGTCTGAGACCTGAAACCATGTCCTCCGCATCCTCTGAATCTCCTTTTACACGAATCAGTAGAGATTGAATATCTACACCGGTCAAGGCGGCCGGGACAAGACCGAAATCGGACAGGGCGGAAAATCTTCCTCCCACATCCGAAGGCGCCTGGAAAACATATCTGAATCCCTGTTCGCGGGCCAGGAAATAAAGTGGTGTCTGAGGATCGGTTATCGCGGCAAACCGCGTACCGGGATCTTTACTCACACGAGTGATCTTTTTCCAGAAATAATGGAACAGGGACAATGTTTCCAGTGTTGTCCCGGATTTACTTGAGACCAGAAACAGTGTCCGCTCCATGTCAATGGACTTTTCGACAGCTAGAATTCCATCTGGATGCGTTGTGTCACAGACCACAAGCCGGGGAAAACCAGAGGCATTTCCAAAGACTTTCTGGAACACTTCGGGTGCCAGGATGGAACCGCCCATTCCCAGCAAAACAATATATTTAAAATTTTCAGCCCGAACTTCTCTGGAAAATTCTTCAAAGACTGCACATTTCTCTATCATGGTTTCGGGCAGGCTCAGCCAACCCAGTCGATCGCTTATTTCTTTATCCGTATCCAAAGACCACAGTAAAGGATCCTTGTGCTGAAATCCCGCAAAAAAAGCCTTTTCATTCCATTCCTTCATGACCTTTGTATCTTAAGGAACAATCCGCTCCTTTGTCAATTATGAATATTGCTTTATTGGGTTACAGTTTTGTTTTCCTTCCCCTTGACGTTTTTCTGTGAAATCAGCCATACTGTTCAAGGGCGGTGTGTGGACAATAGTTTTTTATCTAGAAAATCTTTTACTATGAAGTATGAACTTCACCTTAAAAAATCAAGCAGGCAAAAAAAAGGGCTCCTCCTCCGGAGAGAAAGAGCCCTTATAAACAGTCTGTTGGATCTTATCTGTTCTGCATATCCATCATGGAGACTTTATCTTTTTTGGTGTAACCGGCCGGGGCACTATATGTGCCTGCAGGAGCGCTCTTTTTTGATATTTCGACCACTTCCTGAGTTGTTACCATATCCTGGCCCATCATGTTGATCGTCATCATCGACTTGATCTGAAAACCTTTGATCTTCTGGAATTCCTTGACTGAATCTTCACCGAGTCTCATAGTCACCTTTGAAAACTCCATGAACATGCCTTCCTGAAATTTTTTCCAGTCAAAGGGAACATCCGTGGACGCCCAGATTTTTGTATTCATGGTAAACATCATCATATTCATGGACATATCATATCCCTGGCATTTCCAATCGCCGATCTTGAGAGTTTCACCCGTAGGATTGACAGTCACTTTAACACCGCCCATCATCTGCATCATCTGGGAGGGAAAATACTTGTCCAGTTCGAGAGGGAGCGACATGGGGACATAGCTTTTATCCTTATGATTGATCATCAGGATCTCTTTTTTGTCGAGATTTATTACAAACGATATTTCCTCCCCGTGCATCGCCATTTTATTCTTGCCGATCCACATGTGGCTTATCTCATTCTTTTCCGGTGTTTTCTGCCCCATGATCTCAAAAGCATCCGAGTGAATCTTTTGTTGGATATATATATCCGCCGTTAAAAAAACCGCACTTAAGATCACCAATACTAGGGTTAATAAAACTTTTTTCATAATTCCTCCTGAGTTGTTCTTCATCTTTTTTTATTTTAACCGCGATTGAAATAGAAAGCAAGATTTTCAATTCATCTGTAAAACGAATTATATTCTGGTTATTTTTCTATAATGGATGCGGCAACAACATTTGCGACTTTACTTCGAAGTGAAAGAACCGATCCCTTGTCGTCCGGGTGAACCCGGTTGGTAAGTAAGATCACAAATGTTTCTGTCTCAGGGTCTATGCAGACCGAGGTTCCAGTATACCCTGTATGACCGAACGACCCCGCACCGAAGAGGTCTCCTCCATTTGTTGAATAGGCGGAATCCAGATCCCAACCCAGTCCGCGGCCCGCAAAAAACACCCTTGGAAATATCTCTGTCATCCGTTCGACGGTTAGAGGGCTGAGGATCCTTCTGCCGCGAATTTTTCCCTTGTTCAATATCATCTGGGCAAAAACAGCTAGATCATCCGCTGTGGAAAACAATCCCGCATTTCCCGACACACCGCCCTGGAGACGAGCCAGAGGATCATGAACAATCCCCTGAAGCGGATTTTCCCCGAAGTATTCAGTAGGCACACACCGGCTCCTGAATTTATCGGGCGGATTATAAAATGTTGTTCTCATTCCCAGCGGCAAAAATATATTTTTCTCCGCATAATCTGCAACACTGATCCCTGTCAACTGTTTGATGACAGAAGCTAATGTTATGTATCCCAGACAGCTGTAATGGAATTCCGCTCCAGGCGCATTGGTTTTTTCCAATTCTGCAATATACCTTACTAGATTATCCGGAGAACAGGGATCACCGTATTTCTGTAAAACTCCCTCGACTTCTGTATAGGGAGGAAGACCCGATGTATGAGTTAAAAGATGCCAGATACATGCGTCCTCTCCAGAATCAATCTCATCATTGACATAAGCTTGAAATCCCGGGATAAAAGACCTGACCTTATCCCACAGCCTGAGTTTTCCTTTTTCAACCAGAATCATGATGGATGTAGCGGTAGCGACAGGTTTTGTAACTGACGCCAGATCAAATATACTGTTAACTTCCATCATACGCTCCTCAGGAAACCACTGAAAGTAACCGAATGCTTCCCGAAAAACGATCTTCCCCTTTCGCCCTATGACCAGAACCGCCCCCGGGTATTCCCACTTTTCAATCCCCTCAAGAATCAGAGGTCTTACCACGGCCAAACGCTTTCCTGATATTCCAACCTCTTCCGGATTTACTGTAGGAAGGATATTAGCTGCTGCGGGAAGACATAAGGAGAAAAGACCAAGCATGGCTATTATAATGCAATGTTTTGTTCTCATAGCTCTATCTCACTCTTGTCTCGTGTATAGATCTGAAATATTCCAGAAATTTATTGAATTGTTTTTTCTTATCAAAGTTTTTTTCCATTAATCTTCTTGAATTTTTTCCCATTTTTTTACATATGGATCTATCTCTCCATAACTTTAACACCGCACCTGCAAGTTCATCTGCATCCCCCGGAGATACCATATAACCTGTCTTGCCATCAAACACAATCTCAGGGATGCCAGCCATTTTTGATGCAATACAGGGCACACTCATAGACATGGCTTCCAAAAGAACATTGGGAAGGCCCTCTTTATAAAGACTCGGTAATGTTAAGATGTCGAGGCGTTCAAAAATATAGTTTGGTTCTCTTGTAAAAGGAAAAAATGAAACATTATTTCCCAGATCCATAGTTTTGACTTTTTCTTTCAACATCTTTTCATCGGGGCCGTCGCCAACAAGCATTAAATGAACATCGGGCAGTTCACTATCAGCCAATTTTTTTACTGCATCGAGAAGAACGACCTGTCCTTTTCGTTCTTCAAATGATCCGACAGAACCGAGGACAGGTCCTGCGTTTTTTGGGAGAAAATAACGTAATTTTGCTTCATTGCGAGTTTTGCTGGTCGATGTGAAGCGGTCAATTTCTGTCCCCTGGTAGATCAGTTGAACAATGTTTTCAGGAATTTTATAACTCTCGACCAAATATTCACGTGTAAAATTGGTGATGGTTATTATCCTTGTGTTTACTTCCGGTTCTGGCAAATAAAACTCTCTCAAATATTCCGGAACGATAGTCCCTGTTTTTGGAATAAGCACATTATCCAGATCTGCTTTAATCATGCATTCAGCGGCAAAGACAGAGCAGTGGAATCCGTTTCTTGGTGGATGCACTGTACAAATAACAACGTCAGAGTTTGTTAAACCCTGTATCCAGGGATCAAAATATTTGGCTTTATTATTGGAGATCTCATCCCAATCATATGTGAATATTTGAGCCCCTTGTTTTCCGCACTCATTGGCTACAAAACTATTTTCAGGTGAGATAATAATTACATCTTCTCCAGCTCTTATGAATTCTTTTGCAGCTTCATTCACCCAGATCTGCGTGCCTCCGTGTAAATGAGTATCTTCAATAAAACCTATTCGCATTCTTGTTTTCCCTTATCTTCATTTATATATGCAAGTACTCTTAGAATAGCGGCAAATTTTTTAATAAGCATTGGATAACTATATCTGTGCCTGACCGCCCTTCTATTATGAGATGAATAAATCCTGCGCTTTTTTTCATCAATTAATATATTTGAGATCTGAGAGAGCAGTTTTTTTGGGAAATAGTCCTTTTCTGGAAAGAGAAGATATTTTATTCTGTATTTTTCTTCAAGGTTTTTCCCTACAACATCATCAAATACTTCCTCCGGGGAATACCTGCAACAGACAATAGGAACTCCAGATGCTCCTGATTCAATGATAGGAAGTCCTCTGCCTTCTGTTTCGCTGGGGAACAAAACAATATCCGCAAGACGGTAAATTTCTTCTATACTGAGTTCTTCAAGGCCATTTTTTTGCAAACTTGGGTGCTTTTCTGTTCCTACTGAAAATGCGACAAAAATGCGGTTCGCAAAATCAAGCGGAATCTCTTTACAGAGCTGTATATAACCCTGTAATACTTCTACCAGATCATTTTGATGTTCTATTGGAACCGGGCCGGTTATATGTAAGACAAGCTGGGAAGAGCTGTTTTTTTCAAAAAAATCCTTCAATCTGCTTTTTTTTAATAATGCGGCAATAAGCTTAAAATCTCTGTAAATACATTTTCTGGCAATAACCCGGGTTGGCTGCAGACAATATATTGTTTCGTTTTTTGTAAGATCCAATTCAGATCCTGCATTGTACCCGCATACGACAGGTTTCTGATCCGGCATCCAATCTCCAAGCTCCATCAAATGTTTTTCTATTTGGACTGTTTTTATAATTGGTTTTCCATCCGATAAAATATAGGCCATTCTCTTACGAGCAGACATAATATCTTCAAAAGTGTATTCTTCAAAAAATTTATTGCTTAAACAGGAACCTATTTCATAAACTTTATTTTTCTGGAATCGATATTTCTCAACGAGCTCATGACTCTGCAGTTGATTAATATTCACCTGAAGCCAATACCTTCCGTTCCATGGATATACAGCTTCAAACAATTTGAAGAACGGTCGATTTTTGTAATTGCGAAAAAAGTGGTCCCGTACGCCTGCTTCTTCTCCTGGCTTTCGATCCGTCTTTCCACCTTCCCAATAAAAGTCATGATTGGAAGATATAACTTTAATTTTCAACAGTTCAGTCACTATTATTGCGGCAAGATTTATTGCGAGATTGCCAGGATTTGAACAGATGTTAACAGGAATGAGCATATCTATGTTATTTTCAATTATATAGCTGCCTAAAATACCGGAAAATTTAAGTGTTTGTCTCCATATTTCCTGAGCTAAAAAGTCAGAAATATCAGAATTTTCGGGCATATCCGAATAAAAAAGGCCAGAGAACCATTTACCATCATCCCATTTTGACCATCCATTGATACCTTCAATTCTAAACCTTTCCCATCTTGGTAATAATACCGTATCTGCCTTGTCGTGAAAATCACCGCTTATAAAATGGAAAACCGTGTTTTTGGATCGAGAGGCAAATAGTTTTTCAAGGATTAAGGCATATTTCTGTATTTCAATGGAAACCCCATCAATGCCAAAATTAAAAGTAATAAAGGCGACTCCCCTGTTGATTTTTTTGCTATTTTTTTGTTTGTTTATTGATCGTTCAGGAATTGTGTGTTTTTCCAGATTATTCAGAATACTATGGATATTATCCCAGTTATTTACTTTTTCTTTGGATAGGGAAATCAGCATTTTATTATAAAGAAGAATCAATCTTGAAAAAGTTTATCAGACAATTGTTTTCTTTAAAAGACATTTTATATAATATAATAACTAAAGAGGGATATATATGTCTGACCTAAAAACAAAGAAAGAATCATCTCGAACCAATAAAGAAACATTCTATTGGAACGCTCTTATACAGAATGCCGGAGATGCCATCATATCTATGGATAAAGACAATAAGATCGTAGAATGGAATAAAGCGGCAGAAAAAATATTTGGATACACAAAAGACGAAGCCCTGAGAAAAAATGTCGACAGACTGATTGGGGGGGGGAAAATCGATGAGGCGCAGCGCGTAACTCAACGCTCCTTCCGCAAAGGAAGCAGGATCTTTATCAATGACACGGTTCGTTACGCAAAAGGCGGCATCCCCGTAGAGGTCAGCATCTCCGCTTCTTCAATCTTTCACAAGGAAATGCTCCTTGGATCTGTTGCCGTATACAGGAAGATCTCAGAGTGGAAAAGAAACCGTGAAGAGACCACCCATATCAACCGGCTGTTAAGGACTGTCAGTGATATCAATCAATTGATCATCCAGGAATCTGATCCAGCCCTTGTTTTAAGAGAGGCTTGTCGTCTTCTTAAAAAGGAAGGTGATTATAAATATGCCCGTGCCGCTCTTCTCGATGAAAAAAACAATCCTTCGCAATTCTTCGGTTTTAAGGGTAAAAGAATTCCTCCCTGCACAAAGAAGGTTCTTAAAACACAGAAATCTTTACTCATCGCAGATGTCTCCAAATCTGCCTTCTGTAAAGACTGCTCCAAATATAATTCAGGTTGGTGCATCTGCTTGCCGCTTAAACACAAAAAAAACCTATGCGGGCTGTTAATCATTGGAAACGAAACCCCCTCCTTTAATCTCCAACAGGAATTGAAACTCCTAAAAGAGATCGCGGGTAATCTAGGTTTTTTCTTTAATAGTATTATTGAGGAAAAAAAACGCAAGGAAGCCGAGGACGAAGTCAAGTCCCTGATGGAATACAATAAAACCATTGTCATGAATCTGGGGGAAGGTATTCTGATCGAAGACTCAAAGGGAAACATTACCTTTGTCAATCCTTCCCTTGAAAAGATCCTCGGATATAAAGCCACAGAGCTGCTCGGGAATCACTGGAAAAAAATAGTCCAAAAAACCAATCACACGGACATTCAAAGCAAAACCATATCCCGAAAAATAACCCAGGCGGAAAAATACGAGACACACCTTCTTTCTAAAAGTAAAAAGGTTATTCCTGTTCTTGTTACAGCTCAATCCCAGTTTAAAGCTGGAAAATTTGAGGGCGTTTTAAGCACTTTTACAGATATCTCTGAACTCCTTAAAGCAAGGAAGGAAGCCCAGGCCGCAGATATAGCCAAAAGTGAATTTCTTGCCAACATGAGCCACGAGATCCGAACCCCGATGAACGCGATCATCGGAATGACAGAGCTGGCCCTTGGCACAAAGTTGACAAAAGAACAATTCGGTTATATCGAGGTGGTTAAGGATTCAGCGGAATTTTTAATGACCATTATAAATGATATCCTGGATTTCTCCAAGATCGAGGCCCGCAAGATCGAGATCGAAACAATAAATTTTTCCCTACACAATTCTATTGGAGATATTGTATCCGTCCTTGCACTTCAGGCCCATAAAAAAGGATTGGAACTGTTATATCATATCCAACCGGATATTCCTGATGATCTTATGGGCGATCCCGGCCGTTTGCGGCAGGTTATCCTTAATCTCATCAGCAATGCAGTCAAGTTCACACAAAAAGGGGAAGTGTCCGTATCCGTCAAGGAAAAATCCAGAGACGAAAAACAAATTGTTCTTCATTTTATTATAAAAGACACAGGGATCGGAATCTCGGCTGACAAACAAAAAGCTGTTTTTTCGTCCTTCACTCAAGCAGACGGGTCTACGACCCGCAGATACGGAGGAACAGGCCTCGGCCTATCCATTTCAGCCCAGCTTGTGGATTTAATGGGAGGACGAATCTGGCTTGAAAGCAAAGCTGGAAAGGGCAGCAAATTTCATTTCACTGCAAAACTGGGCATCCAGAAAGAAACAAAGAAAAAATATGTCCCGGTCGAAATATTTGATTTGAAAAACCTGCCGGTTCTGGTCGTTGATGATAATACTACAAATCGATTTCTCCTCAAAGAAATGCTTGTTAACTGGCGTATGAAACCCACTCTGACTTCCGGTGGAAAATCTGCTCTGATAAGACTCAAACGGGCAAACAATACAGGAAAACCCTTTGCTCTAGCCATCATCGATTCCCAGATGCCCGAAATGGATGGTTTTGAACTTGCACAAAGTATCAAATCAAATTCTGATCTGACAGCCACACGGATCATGATGCTTACATCGGCCGGGATGCGGGGGGATGCCACACGCTGCCGCCGTCTTGGTATCCTGGCTTATCTCACCAAACCCGTTAAACAATCCGAAGTGTTAAACACCATCATGCTTGTTCTGAGCAAAGATAGCATGGAAGAAAAAAAAGGGACACTGATTACAAAATATTCCATCCGAGAATCCCAGAAGAGACTGAATATCCTTATCGTAGAGGATAATATCATTAACCAAAAGGTTGCAGCTCACATCCTTCAGAAATTCGGCAATTCGGTTGTTCTGGCAAATAACGGGATCGAGGCTATTCAGGCCTTAAAAAAGAAAGAGTTCGATCTGATCCTTATGGATATCCAGATGCCAAAAATGGACGGACTGGATGCTACAAAAAAGATCCGGAAAGAAGAAGAAAACACCGGTAAACACATCCCGATCATTGCTCTCACAGTTCACGCCATGCAGGGGGATAAAGAACGATGCCTGGATGCTGGAATGGATGATTACATATCAAAACCGCTCAAATACGAAGAACTCATTGAGGCAATAGACAGAGTGATAATAACTCCATCTTTCTGAACGTGCCCCGGGCCAAGACACGAGGCTATAATAACGGTCATTACCATCAACAAAAAACAGAACCAGCGCTTTTTCAACATCCTTTTTCTCCATTATTCCACTTCAAGAAACAAAGCCGCACCCTGTCCTCCTCCCACACAAAGTGTGGCCAGTCCCGCCTGTAAATTTCTTCGCTTTAATTCCTTTAAAGTATGCAGGACCAGCCGCGCACCGCTCATTCCCACAGGATGCCCGAGTGCGATGGCTCCACCATTGACATTTAGAATATCCATGTCCAGCTCACCAACCGGATGCTCCAATCCAAAGGAATTTTTTGCATATTCAGTGGAAGCATAGGCTTTTTCACAAGCTAGAACCTGGGATGCAAAAGCTTCATTGAGTTCGATGATATCAAAATCTTTCATAGACGTCCCTGACTTTTTGAGCAGCGCAGCCGTCGCATGTACAGGCCCAAGCCCCATGTGTTCCGGATCCAGAGAAACATAGGCGTACTCCCTCAGATAGCCGAGGGAAATATACCCCAGTTCCCTGGCCTTTTTCTCCTCCATGATAAGCAGAGCACAAGCTCCGTCTGTTAGGGAACTTGCATTTCCAACTGTTACCGATCCCTTTTCCCTATCGAAATAGGGCTTAAGTTTGGAGAGGGCATCCAGTGTCTGGTTTTCCCTGGGACCGTTATCATCCTTTATTACCCGGCCGGAACTGAGATCCTCTGGCACAGGAACGATCTCCCTGGCAAGAATCCCACCCTTTATAGCCCTGACCGCCTTTTGATGGCTGCTGAGTGCAAAGATATCCTGCTTTTCCCGTGAGATATTAAATTCTTTCGCCAGAATCTCTGCGGTTTCACCCATGATCTTTCCTGAAATGGGATCTGTAAGCCCCTGCACAACCCCGATCTCTGGTTTCAGGAAACGAAAGCGAAAGGAAAACAAAGTCTTTATTTTTTGAACAGCGCTTCTGGATCTGTACAGGTCAGAGTAAAATTCCTTCATCCTTCTGTTGAAAAAAAAAGGGATATTGCTCATAGATTCTGTTCCGCCGGCAATATAAATTTTTCCCTCCCCGGCCAGGATCTTATGGCCAGCTGTTGTAATAGATTCCATTCCAGAAGCACAGTTGCGGCTGACAGTAAAAGCAGGCAAATCAACAGGCAGACCTGCTTTCATAGCAATGACTCTGGCAATGTTTGCGGCATGAGCGGGTGTTGCCACATTTCCGAAGATCAATTCATCGACATCGCTCATAGCGATCTGTGTCCGTTTTAGCAGTTCTCTGACAGCAACAGCTCCCAGATCATCCGCTCCCAGGTCCTTTAAAACAGTCCCAGCCTTGGCCATAGGGGTTCTGATGCCGTCAACAATAGCGATTCTTTCTTTCATCGAAACTCCTTTTGTATTAATACAGGATAAGATGTTGCCCTTAAATTATCAAGGCTGAATATCCCTGGTTTGTCTCGTTATATCGTTCATTTGGTCTAAAAAGACCTCGTCCGTTATTAACCTTCATCACGATTTTGGAAATTGTATACAATCTCATTTGATTTCCATCTGCATGAATGATATACAAAATAAAATAGCTAGGAGGAAAAGATCATGGAAAGACGTGACTTTATTCTATCACTGGGAATGGGAATGTCCTTTTTGGCAGTCCCCGGCTGCAAGAGCCCCAAAAGGGTAAAAGCTTCCAGGAAAAAGCCTAATATCCTGTTTATCATGACGGATGATCACGCCTCACACGCAATCAGCATCTATGGGAGCCTAATCAATAAAACACCAAATATCGATCGGCTGGCAAAAGAAGGCATGCGCTTTGACAACTGTTTCTGCACCAACAGCATCTGCGCTCCCAGCCGTGCAGTGATCCTGACCGGAAAACACAGCCACTTGAACGGCATCCGTGACAATTCTTCCCGGTTTGATGGATCACAGCAGACATTCCCGAAGCTGATGCAGGCTGAGGGATATCAGACCATAATGATCGGGAAATGGCATCTCAAAAGTGAACCGACTGGATTTGATTATTGGAATGTTCTCCCGGGACAGGGTCACTATTACAATCCTGATATGATCGAGATGGGAGAAAAAAAACGATTCCCAGGTTATGTCACTGACATTGTGACGGACATTGCCCTGGATTTTCTCAAAAACCACAGGGAAAAGAGCAAGCCCTTCATGATGATGCTCCATCACAAAGCGCCCCACCGTAACTGGCAGCCTGCATTAAGACACCTCAAGGACTATACGAACAGAACCTTTCCCGAGCCTGAAACACTTTTTGATGACTATTCCTCCCGCTCGACTGCGGCCGCAGAGCAGGAAATGACGGTCAAAGAACATCTGATCCTTGACTATGACCTTAAAATGGGCCCTCCTCCAAAAAGGATGACTGAGAATCAGAAAGCGGCATGGGAGGAGATCTATGGTCCCAAAAAGGATAAATTTCAGAAAAATCCTCCTGAAGGAGACGACTTGATCCGATGGAAGTATCAGCGTTACATGCAGGATTACCTGGGATGCATCGCTGCTGTGGACGAAAATGTGGGAAGGGTTCTCGATTACTTGGATGATACAGGGCTTTCAGAAAATACGATGATCGTTTACACTTCTGATCAGGGATTTTATCTCGGTGATCACGGCTGGTTTGATAAACGATTCATGTATGAAGAATCTCTTAGAATGCCCTTCCTGATTCGCTATCCCAGCCATATCCAAGCGGGAAGCTGCAACAACGATCTGGTATCCAACTTGGATTTCGCCCCGACCTTTCTGGCTGTGGCAGGCCTGGACAAACCTATGGATATGCAGGGTTTATCCATGGATGGACTTCTTACAGGCATAAAGGAGCCCCAGTGGCGCCAATCACTCTATTACCACTACTATGAGTTTCCTGCCGTACACATGGTCAAACGGCATTATGGTGTCAGGACTATGCGATACAAACTGATGCATTTTTATCACGACATTGATGCCTGGGAACTATATGATCTGAAAAAAGATCCACATGAACTGAACAATGTCTACGGAGATCCAGCCTATACCGATGCAGTCAAAGAACTCCAGACGGAATTAAAGCATCTTCAAGCCCTATATGGAGATTCTCGCGACCTTGCACTGGAATATTTAAAGAAGGATCTTGAAAAACAGAATAAAAAATAATGCTCAGTTATCCGGTTCGAAATGGATGGGGGAACTGTCGCCGTAGAGGACAAAGGCCGCCCAAAAAAAAGGGTGCGAGTACCGGGAATGGATCATTTTCAACTTGGCCAGACGCAGGGCTTGATTTTTGTCTTCTCCGCGTGACAGGTGATGATAAAATTCTTTCATAAACCGGGCTGTGGGCTTATCTGCGATATTCCAGACAGAAGACACAACAGATCTGGCTCCTGCATAAAAGAATATCCTGGGAAGTCCTAAAATGCCCTCGCCCCGGGTCATTTTTCCTCTTCCGGTCTGACATCCTGATAATACGACA
>CBDVEQ010000057.1:0-13264 GCA_965373045.1 uncultured bacterium
GTAGATGGTGGTTTAAATTGGTTAAAAGTGACTACTGGTTTGCCAAGGCTTGTTGGAAGAATGGCGGTCAAGGTTTCTCACAGCAATCCTTCTGTTGTTTATGTAATGACCGAAGCAAAAGATGGAACCCTTTATAGATCAGATGATAGCGGTGTAACATTCAGAAGGGTTTCAAAGGAAGTCAAGATCGTATCCCGCGGATTTTACTACACCGATCTGCGAGTGGACCCACAGGATGAGAATCGTGTATATGCTGTCTCCGCCCGCCTGTGGCTTTCCATAGACGGAGGAAACACCTTTAAACAGATATCAAAGCAGACCCATGTGGATTTTCATGCCCTGTGGATCGATCCAAGAGATACCAGCAGGATCTGGCAGGGGCAGGACGGTGGTATTGCTGTATCATACGATAGAGCCAGGACATGGGATTACATCAATAATTTTTCAATCGCCCAATTCTATCAGATCTATGCTGATAACAGAGAACCCTTTTACTATGTTGGTGGCGGACTCCAGGACAATGGAACCTGGTATGGTCCCAGCCGCAGCCGTGAACCCTTTGGAATTATGAATGATGACTGGCGTATGATCAGTTTTGGAGATGGATTCCATATCGTTGTTAATCCCGATGACCCTGAACTCTTTCTCAGTGAATCCCAGGGCGGGAATGTTATGAGGACAAACATGCGAACACGGGAACAGCAGGTTGTAAGTCCACAGCCTCGCAGGGCGGACGGTGATCCTGTTTCGGAATTAAAGTACCGATTCAACTGGAATACTCCCATTGTATCTTCTCTTCATGATTCTCATACAGTCTATATAGGTGGAAATGTCGTTTTCAAATCCCTGGATTTTGGAACTACCTGGGAGATCATTAGCCCGGATCTGACAACTAATGATCCGGAAAAGCAAAAAGAGGCAGGGGGGCCGGCATGGCCGGAAAATACCACCGCGGAATATCACTGTACTATAATAAGCCTGGCCGAATCACCGGTCCAGCCCGGTGTGCTTTGGGCGGGAACGGATGACGGAAATCTTCAGGTCACTTTAAACCGGGGTGAAACCTGGACCAATGTTGTCGGGAAGGTTCCAGGGCTTAAGGCGTTTTCACCTGTTTCTCACATCGAACCCTCCATAATTTCTGCAGGGAAAGCCTATTGTGCCTTTGACCGCCATATGCTGGATGATTTACGTCCCTATGTTTTTATGACCACGGACTTTGGCAGGACATGGACCAACATCACAGGAGATCTGCCGAAAAAAGGGTATATCTGGGTGTTAAAGGAGGACCCCAGAAACCCAAATATTATTTATGCCGGGACAGAGCTTGGATTGTATGTTTCCATGAACAGTGGGGAAAATTGGATAGAAATCAACATGAAGAATTTTCCGACCGTAGCTGTCCACGATATTCTAATACATCCCAGAGAAAACGACTTGATACTCGGAACACACGGCCGGGGGCTATGGATAATGGATGACATAACATTTCTTCAAAGTCTGACAAACGATGTGCTGGGGAGAGATGTGTATTTGTTTGACTGCCGCACTGCCTATCGTTTTACAACAAGACCCACAAGGTATGGGATCGGAGACAAAGTTTTCAGGGGAAAAAATCCGCCTTATGGAACTATGGTGACATATTATCTGAAGGAGACTGTATCAGAAAAAGATCAATTGCGCCTGGAAATTCTGGATAGTTCCGGAAATATTATAAGGAAGATCAAGGATATTCCATCCAGCGCCGGGATCAACAGAACTTTCTGGGATATTCATCTGGAAGGGCCGCGGCCAAGAAAAAAGGAGAAAAAAGAGACGGATTTTTTCTTTATGGGTCCGCGTGGTTCACAGGCACTTCCCGGTCAGTACACTGTACGTCTTATAGCCGGAGACCAGACTTATGAGAAACCGGTCAAGATCAAGTTGGACCCCGCTCTCAATGTTTCTTTGGAGGATCTCAAGACGCAGGAAAAATATGCTCTTCAGATACGCGAGATGCAGTCTTTTGTCAATGATGGATTAAGAGCGCTGGATCTTCTCAAAGATCAGCTCTCGGAAAGAAAAAAAACCCTGGAAAGACAATCCGGGCAGTACCCTCAGGTTATCGATGCCATTGATGAACATCTGACAAGGATCGAGTCCATCCTGGAGATATTGGTCAGGCCGGAGGGAACTGCATTTTGGAGCGATGGACCAAAGCTCATGGGCCGGCTTCAACGTCTTTTCTGGTCTGTAGATGGAGTAAATGCTGCTCCGACCAAGGCACAGGTGGAATATTTTGAGGAATTAAAAATTGAATTTGAGGATGCACGTGCCCGGGTGGATGCTTATCTGGAACATTCTGCTAAAGAGATCAACAAGGTTTTTCAGGAGAATAGCGTTCCGCTGATACTTATTCCGGAGTGGAATAAATAACACTAAGGAGTTGACTATGCCCGATCTTAAAACAAGCTATATGGGAATAATACTTAAGAATCCTATTATCGTTTCAAGCAGCGGCCTCACCTTGTCATTGGGCGGACTGAAAAAATGTGAGGATGCCGGAGCAGGGGCGGTTGTCTTAAAATCTATCTTTGAAGAGCAGTTTATCATAGATGCTGATATTCAGGTTGATTCCTATTCTATGTTTCCTGAAGCCGTGGATTATATGAGAAGCGGAGGAATGATGGAATATGCCCCTCAGAAAATGTGCGCAATGATCGAAGAAGCAAAAAAGGAGATCAGCATTCCCATCATAGCGAGTATAAATTGTCAGACAGATAAATTGTGGCCAAGTTTCGCCAGGCAGGTTCAGAATGCCGGAGCGGATGCTCTGGAACTAAATATCTCTATGCTTCCCTTTGAACTGAAGAAAACAGGGGATGAGTATGAGAAATCCCATATGCGGATTTTGAAAGAGATCAGGAAGGATGTCAGCATTCCGGTTTCGATAAAGCTTATACCGGAGATCACTGCCCTTCCAAACCTGGTTTGGAGGCTGTGTGAGGCAAACTGCAATGCCGTGGTTCTTTTTAACTGGTTCCTGGAATCGGATATCGATATAAAGACCCTTAAAACACGTAATGTTAAAGGTGAAGGGAATTTATTTCACTCGCTTAGATGGGTTGCACTTCTGTCCGGACGTGTTGATTGCGATATTGCTTCTTCTGGTGGAGTGAAAAATGCAGAGGATCTGATAAAGCAGATCCTGGCGGGAGCCTCCGCGGTTCAGATCTGCAGTCTGTTTTATAAAAAAGGATTACAGGAGATCTCAAATCTCATAAAAGGGCTTGAAGACTGGATGGCGGAGAAAAAATATATGGTTTTGGATGACTTCAGAGGTGAGCTTTCGTTTAAAAAACAGGAATTGAGCTTCAATGACCTTGGAGAAGCGAGCGCTTTTTTCCGGAAACAATACCTCAAGACGTATTCATAAGGATTATGCAAAAAAAGGAAAACAGTTCATGAAAGAGAAAAAAAAGAACATACTTTTTAGTTTCCCCAGATCATTCTGGCTTGCCAATATGATGGAATTTTTCGAAAGGGGAGCCTATTACGGGATGAATTCTGTTCTGGCCATATATCTGGTCAAACATTTGAAGTTTGATGAGCAGTCCGTCGGATTTCTGCAGGGATTTGTATATGCTCTGACCTATATTGTCCCTATTTTTGGTGGTGCGCTGGCAGAAAAAATGGGTTATCGTAAAATGCTTCTGGTTGCATTTTCTCTCCTGACCATAGGTTATTTTGCTGCCGGTAATTTTGATTCGTACGGAATGATATTTCTGTTCCTTCTGCTTATGGCAACAGGAAGCGGCTTGTTTAAACCTATTATTACAGGTACGGTTGCAAGAACTACGACTAAAGAGAGCAGCGGGTTCGGATTTGGTGTTTATTACTGGAGCATAAATCTCGGAGCATTTATTTCGCCATTTTTTATTATCTGGATCAGACAGTTTAGTTGGCGCTATGTTTTTTACGCGTCAGCAGCCTGGTGTTTCCTTATGCTTCTGCCAACGGTTTTTCTGTACAAGGATCCTGGAAAACACGATACGACCAAACCTCTCAAACAGATCATGTCCGAAGCTCTGATGATTCTGAGAGACTCTCGTTTCATGCTTATGATCCTGGTGTATTCCTGTTTCTGGGTTCTGTATTTCCAGATGTTTGGTTCGATCCTCTGGTATCTTAGGGATTTTGTGTACAGGGCGCCTATTGATCAATTCCTTTCAAAACTACCTATTTTGAAAAATTTTAAATTTGATGCCGAGTTTGTGACTATCATCAATGCAGGAACCATTGTGCTGCTGGTTGTTTTTATAAGCCGAATAACCAAAAACTTGAAGACTATTCCTGTGATTGCCACAGGGATTGTCCTGGGCGCATGCGGATTTGTGATCCTTGCATTTTCCCACAATGCATGGATATTTATCCTCGGAATAGCGGTTTTTTCATTGGGAGAGATGACTGCTCATCCAAAATACTATAGTTATGTGGGTATGGTTGCACCCAAGGATAAGGTGGCTGTGTATATGGGATACGCTTTTCTATACGGGGTGTTCGGAAGTCTGTTCGGGAGCAATCTGGGCGCTACTCTATATCAGAAAATGCTCAAACCGGTTGCCCCGGATGAAACTGCACTTGCTGCCGGGGTGCCATTGTCTGCAGCAGTTCTTACTCAGATTCGTTCGTTTTGGTTGATCTTTGCTGCTCTTGGAGTTGCATGTCTTTTTGGGATGCTGCTGTATAATAAATTTTTTTCTGAGGATACACCTGAGACAAACAGAAAAGCCTGGAAGGTCATGCTGGGTATCTATGTGTTGTTATTGTTGGCCGGCATTTTCTTTTTAATAGATGCATTAGTTCTTGCAGAACAGATAAAATGGAAGACTATGATCCAGGCGTTGATCATGCTCGGATTGGGCGGTGGAGGAATGAGAATCAGTCTGAAACAGGATAAAGAAGTGCGTTGAGCAGGAACTTGTAGGAACCATGGGATTGGGCTCTATGCTGGCATCGGATACCGATAAGGATGATGTGTCCTTTTTTATATTTTGTATCGACAACAGCTGCCTTCCGTGAGATCATGTCTTCACCCAGAAGCCACCCACTCAGGAGTACATTTTCTTTAGGAAAACTGGCGACTACTGTCCTGTCCCAATCGCCTGACGGCATCCGTGTGCTGATTGCCGTGCTCCTTGCAAACATGACAGCCGCTTCCTCGGAGAATCCATAACCAATTGGAGTGGTTGTTTTGACATTTACGCGAAGAATAGATGTCGGGCAGAAAAACTTGCTACGGTCAACTCTCTCCAGAGCATTGCGAGCCGGCGATGTGAATTCTTTGAAAATAAGGCCGCAAGCATCATTAAGAGTAACAAGAATTCCCCCCTGCTCAACAAATTTGTTCAATGCAGTGATGCCCTCTTTTCCGATTCCACCCTCATATTCTTTGGGCATATTTCCTGAATAGCGTCTTGAATAAGAGGAAGACGGGCTTCGTTTTCCAAGCTTGATAATATCCGCATTCTCACTGGCAAATATTATGACTCCGAACTTCTTTTTCAGGTTGAGATTCTTAGTTTTGAAGTCTTTGTTTCGGAGAGTGATATAAGGAATACTCAGGTCGTCCAGAACATATCTTGTCCAGCCTTCATCCATATTAGACCGCCAGGACTGATACAAGCCTATCTGCTGTTTCTTGACAGGTGCTTTTGGAATGCTGCTGAAATCTTTTATCTCCAAAGGTTTGATGTGAAGCGTAGCTATGAGTTTAGGGAGGGCTTGTTTGACTTCTGAAGTGTTTTTAATGATAAAGCTGCCTGATGCAGCGCAATATCCATCACCCGTAACAGGATCTTTGCTGCGGAAGATCTCAGTTGTTTCCTTCATCAAAGCGAAGACCGCAGTGTACGAGGCATTGACTCTGGAATCCAGGAGGAAATAGGTGGCATCGTCAGCAGGCGGGGAGCAGGATGGGATTGGGATCTCAGCTAATTTCTCTGCATCTGCCGTGAAGGGCTTTTCTATCCGGTCACATTTGACTCCCATTTGCAGCGGAAGAGTCCAACCAGCATTATCATATGGAGGAATAGGAGGGCCGCCAGGATACTGACGCATATCAGGGTATTTCTGTTTTTCAAGGAGGGCCTGAGCATAAGGCCGGTAGGGCTGGGCCATGAAAACTATAAACGAGCCGGCGGGATAAGGCCTGCCTCCTGCCATAAAATCTTTTTTGGCCTGATGGATCTGCACTCCTCCAAATTTTAATTTTTTAAGCATTCTGATCGTTGTGGGGTAATCGTTCTGCTTTTCAGGGATTACAAAAGCAAATGGTTTTCCCTTGAGGCCTTCCCGGATATTATCCATATTCATCTGATAGTAATTGTAAAGGATGTCTTCCTTATACATATGGGCTGTTTTAATCAGAGACTTGGAGAGAATAAGCTCATAGTCCACAAGATCGCGAAGCCGCCACCACCCTCCGGGCCATGGATCCGGGAACTGAATGCGTTTCTCGATATAAGATTTGGGAAGTTCTGTAGGATCGATATAAATGGGAGATGCTATCTTCACAGAGGCCATTTCACTGAGGAGCCCAATGGAATTGTGGAACCAGGAAGTGTCGTCACAAGCGCCGATCCACCATCCGGTGAAACTCCGTCCATATACAACGCCTTTATATCCATTTTTTTGCAGGTCATATGCCATGTTCGTCCCAAAAAGGGCCACGCCCCTCCAGACCAGTGGATGGATATTGGGTGTAGGTGGGTCCATGAAGGGGGGAATGAACAGGCGTGCGCCGGTCGATCCCATTTGGTGTTCATCAATGTGTACCTGCGGCATCCAATCGTGATAAAGAACCTTGGTCACCGCCTGCGTTTCACTCAGGTTAAACATGAACCAGTCTCTGTTGTTATCGTGCCCAGCGTAATCGTGATACAGCCATGGCATGCGGCCGCCCTCGTACTTTGTTCCGACGTATTTTCTGTACCAGTCTGTTACCATCTGCTGGCCGTCCGGGTTGATGGTCGGAGCAAGAAGAACTATGACGTCTTCAAGGATCTGGTCCGTATTATAAGGTGTATTTCCGGTGACAAGATCATAAGCGAGTTCCATGGCCATTTGTGAAGCGGCAATTTCCGTGGCATGCAGATTATTCGTGATAAGAACAATGGCTTTCCCTTCTTTGGCCAGACTTTTAGCCTGTTCGGGAGTCAAGCCTTCTGCATCTCGCAGTTGTCCGGCGATCTTCTTATATTTATCCAACTGGGCCATATTCTCTTCTGTTGTGATGACAGCCATGATCATTGGTTTATTACGCGTGGTTTTTCCGATCGTAAAAACTTTGATTTTGTTGGATTCCTCGTCAAGTTTTTTGAAGTAGGCGAGGATCTGGTTGTAATCAGCGAGTTTTTTGTCCGCGCCCACCTGGTGACCCAGGAATTTTTCTGGTGGCGTCTGCGCTGTTAGAAAAAATGTAAAAACAAACAAAAATAGTGTACTGAAAATTATAGCTTTTTTCATGATTCCTCCTAAATGCTTATCCTGCTTTATTTATAAAAATTGCCAATAACCTAACATAACTTTTTATATATCATCCTGTCAGGCTTTTTCTCCGAACAATTTCCGCCATAACTTTGTTCTGTGACACTTCTGTAATATCTCAATTTTATTATCGGCATTTTTTACCCTACGGGCAAGCCGATCTTACCGCAGTGGCTTCGTCGTGTTCCGTTCGCGGTATATTAATACAGCTTCACGAACCACTCCTTGCAGCTACGGCAACCTCGACTCGTTAATAAAGCAGTCTCTGAATTATTTATAAAAATTGCCGATAGCCTAACATAACTTTTTATATATCATCCTGTAGTTGATGCAAAGGGTTCATGGTTGTCTCGTTCATCTCGTCATTCCCGTGTAAACGGGAATCCAGAAGAAAATTTTTATCACTCCGCCTATGAAGTGTCAAGGAAAAAAGGTTTCAGGTATTGCGAAAGCCTTACTTAAAGATATAGAATATAGTTTAAATATTATAAATAAGGAATTATTTCAAAGGAGATATTTAGATGATTATAGAATCAAAGATGAAGAAATATTTTTTAATTTCATTTTTTATAGTGGCCTTCGTTATAGCTGGGTGTGAGGTCAGTGTGTCTACAGCTGCACTCAGTGATGCTGTAATTTGCAGCAGCGTTGATACTCAGACCGCAAAACCCATTGAAAAATCGGATGTCTTTTCACCGGAAGCAGCGGAGATCTTTTGCTCAGTCAAACTTTCCCATGCTCCGGAAGATACTCAGGTAACTATAGAGTGGTACTACGTAAAGGGTGAAGTCGAAGAACTAACAAATCATAAGGTATCTGATTACAGCCTGAAAACCGATGGCACAAAATATGTCTATTTTTCAATTTCCAAGCCTGATAATGGTTTTCCTAAGGGTGATTATACCTGTAATCTCTTTCTAAATGGTAAAGAAAAAATAATTATTCCCTTTAAAGTACAATAACCTGGATTATTAACGGGTAAAAAATGACCGTGCTAGATGGGGAGCTAGCGGTGCCCTGTAACTCACAATCCGCTACAGTGGGATTGAATTCCTTGCCGAGGCTGTGTTTTTTCTGGACTGTGTCCGCGTAAGTGGTGATGAGGGTGTAGGCCCTGCGCAAAGGACTTTCTGTGAACCCCGTCAGGACCGGGAGGTAGCAGCGGCAGCAGGAATGTCTCTTGTGCCGCAGGAAAGCCTTGCCTGAGCTAACTGCTCGGATAACGCAGGGGAAGCCCTGTCGGAGCAAGGTGCACGGTCTTTAATTTAAACCAAGGAGAAAAAAGAATATGTCTATCAAAAAAGTGGCAATTGTGATTGTTATCGGATTTTTGGCTTTTGTATGCCTGGCTAACGCTCGGACACTGAACCCGGCTGATACTGTCAATTGGCGTGATCTGGCACCTTTTCTGGGTGATATCGATGGTTGGACAGCCGAGGGAGATGCTGAAGGCTCGTCGGTTTCCATGGCTGGCACGAAGATAAGCCATGTGGAGCGGGGGTATACCGATGAAAACCGGACATTAATGATTACAATTACCGACGCTATCGCTTCTTCAATGATGAGTATGGGGCTCAAAATGTCCATGAATTTCGAGATCGATTCATCAGAGGAATATGTCAAGAAAATAGAGGTCCAGGGATTTTCAGGAGTGGAGAAATACAATTATGCGGATAAAGATGCAGAAGTCATACTTCTTCTGGCGGATAGATTTATTGTCCAGTTGGAAGGGGAAGATTTTGAAAATACAAAAGATCTTGTGAATATCGCTGATTCTTTGGATCTAAAAGGCATTGCCGCCCTGGCTAAATAACCTGGATTATTCATAAAAGCAACCGAAACCTGATATTAAGGGTTCGAGTGAAAAGAATTGAATTCTATAGACCTCAAAAGACTTCTACAGACTTTTCTCGCCAACGAGATGAACGAGACAACCAGGAATCCTTTGCATCAACTAACCTGAAGAAGAGCCAGAGATCTATGAACCATTAATATCCTCATTGCGATTCCTGTAAGTTTCGTTTTCTCTCAATCTGTTTTCACTTATGCCAAAATAATGTCCGACTTCGTGCAGAACAACTTCTCTGACTTTTGCCTGAATCTCTTTTTCAGTCGAACAGATGTATTCGATCGGTTTCTGGTAGATAGAGATAACATCAGGGGGCAGGTTGCCGTAATAAGGACCCCGGTGCTTGAATGGAACACCGTGATAGAGCCCGAGGAGTGAATTGCGTGTTGCTCCAACCGCATCCAGGGTTTCCTGGGAGGGAAAATCCTCAACTATGATGGAAATATTCTTTAACAACTTTATGGATTCTTCAGGGAGGCTTTTTATTGCCTCTTCCACAAGAGCTTCAAATCGTTTTTTGTCCATTGCAGAGGTTTCTTAGCGTTCGATCCCATCCCGGGCCTTGACTCCGGAATCGTAATAATGTTTGACGTTCTTCATTTCGCTTACAAGATCAGCCCTCTGGATGAATGAATCCGGAGCATATCTTCCTGTTAAGATAATTTCAACATTTTCCGGTTTTTGATCCAAAAGAAGATGGACTTCGTCTTCTGTGATCAGGTTGAAATACACAGCGACATTGATCTCGTCCATTATAATGATCCGGTAATTCCCGGACAGCATGGCTTTCCGGCATGATTCCAGGCCTTTTCTGGCTTTATTAATATCGATCTTGTCAGGGTCCTTTGTGACATGTATAAATCCTGATCTACCGAACTGTTCAATTGAGATCAGGGGGGCAAGTTTTTGGATAGCGAAAAGCTCTCCGTATTTCTGTCCCTTGATAAATTGGCCGATATACGTTTTTAGCCCGCGTCCGGCAGCTCTCAAAGCCAGTCCCAGGGCAGCAGTGGTTTTGCCCTTGCCATGCCCTGTATAGACCTGGATATACCCTTTGAATTCTCCAGTTTTTTCTGAATTCATTCCAATTCCACTATATTGCAATTCTCTGCATTCAGTCAAGCGGCTATTGCTCGTAATCCCATTTTTTAATATAATCATCGGCATGTTGGATAGAAAATATGTACAGGAAAATCCGGATCTTGTTATCAAGAAATCAGCCTTGCGTGGAGTAGATCTCGACCTCCAGGAATTCCTTAGTCTCTCAGAGGAAAGAAGAGCATTCCTCAAGCAGGTTGAGGATCTGCGTTCTGAAAAGAACACAGCCAGCAAGCAAATCGGCCTGATGAAAAAAGAGGGAGAAGATGCCTCTTTGCAGATCAAAGAAATGAAAAAACTTTCCGGTAAAATCAAAGATCTTGAAGAGAAGCACAAAGAAGTTGATGAATACATCCGGAAATTGCTGCTTGAGATTCCCAATATTCCCCACGAATCCGTACCTGTGGGGTCGAGTCCTGAAGACAATGTCGAGATCCGCATGAATGGCGAAAAGCATGAGTTCAAATTTCCGCCAAAGCCCCATTGGGATATAGGAAAGGAGCTGGGAATACTGGATTTCGAACGGGCGTCTAAGATCGCCGGCTCCCGTTTTGCTGTTTATCTAGGCGCCGGAGCCAGACTGGAGAGAGCCCTGATCAACTATATGCTTGATGTTCACACAATGGAAAAAGGATATGATGAGATCCTTCCTCCTTTTATTGCCAATAAGGAGAGCCTGACAGCTACCGGCCAGCTTCCTAAATTCGAAGAGGATCTCTTCAGGATCAGCGGATATCCGTTTTATATGATCCCAACAGCCGAAGTGCCGGTTGTTAATTATTACAGGGATGAGATCCTGGAAGCGGATAGTCTTCCCATAAGATTTGCCGCATATACTCCATGTTTCCGGAGTGAAGCCGGCTCATACGGAAAGGATATCCGCGGCCTGATCCGCCAGCATCAGTTCAATAAGGTCGAGTTAATCAGTTTTTCAACACCGGAAAATTCCTATGATGAACTGGAAAAGATCACAGCGGATGCAGAGGATATTCTTCAAAGGCTTGGCCTTGCTTACAGGACAGTAGTACTTTGTACTGGAGATATGGGATTCTCCAGCACCAAGACCTATGACATCGAGCTTTGGATGCCCCACAGGAAAAATTATCTGGAAATATCTTCATGCTCCAACTGCGAGGCTTTTCAGGCGAGGCGGGCAAACATCCGTTTCCGGAAGGCGCCAAAAACCAAGCCGGAATTTATACATACGCTTAACGGTTCGGGTGTAGCTGTAGGCCGAACAGTAAGCGCTATCCTGGAAAATTACCAGCAGGGGGATGGTTCTATTATTATCCCTGAGGTTCTCAGCCCTTATATGGGCGGGATGGATAAAATAACAAAAAGCTGACTTTACTTGTCTCTTCCATAACGAATCTGTAAAATAGGAATTTCTGCGGAGGGATGGCCGAGTGGTTGAAGGCGGCGGTCTTGAAAACCGCTTTACGAGCAATCGTAACGGGGGTTCGAATCCCTCTCCCTCCGCCATAAACAGCAGGATTTACTTCCAGTGCGAGGAAATGAACTTTTCTATCTCGGGAAGACCGCCTTGCAGGATGAGGTAACCGTTGTGGGGTTCGCGCTCAGTGGTCTCGTGGTTGACAGAGTGGCGCATCAGACGGAGCACCTCATCATGATCATCTGTGTGTCCCAGCGCCCAGCATAGTTTCATTAACGCTGTCTCCGGCAGCATGTTATCAAGTGGTGTTACACCAATATCGAGAAGATCACGACCTGTATCATAAACGTACATTTGTACATATCCCCAGAGGGTTTGCACAGTCATGACCACATGGACACCTTGCTTGATGGCCTGTTGTATGGCCGGATAGAGCGGTTTGTTGACATGACCGAGGCCGGTGCCTGCAATGACGATCCCTTTATAACCTTTCTCTACGAGTGCATCGACAAGATCCGGATTCATACCGGGGTAATAGTATAGAATGGTGACACGGTCATTGAAAACAGGATCGATCACGACATGCCGTTCAGTATCACGTGGAAGATAATCTTGGGTGAGGTACTCGAAGTTGTTTTTGTTGACCATGCATAACGGAATATCACCGATGGTGCGAAAGGTGCTGCGATAGGAGCTGTGCATCTTGCGGCAGCGAGTACCACGGTGGAGCAGACCATAATGATCAGAAGTAGGACCGAACATGCAGATCTGAACCTCGGCTATATCTCCAAGAGCGGCTGCCCGTACTGCGTGAATCAAATTCAAGGCTGCATCGCTGCTTGGACGGTCAGAGCTGCGCTGGCTTCCAACAATCACAATGGGAATGGGACTCTGCTGAACCATGAAGCTGAGAATCGCCGCAGTATGACCCATTGTATCCGTGCCGTGGCCGATAACGATCCCATCCGCTCCGGCGGCAATTTCTTCTCCGATCGTATTGGCCAGAGTAATGTATTCTTGCTTTGCCATGTTTTCAGAAAAGACGCCAAAAAGCTTCTTTGTTTTCAGGTTGCAGATATCAGCTAACTCGGGTACGGCGCCGTATAGTTCACCCGGGGTGAATGCTGGGATTACAGCTCCAGTCCGGTAGTCTAAGCGGGAAGCGATTGTGCCTCCTGTTCCAAGTAAAGTAACATTGCGCAGTGTATCACTGTGCGGGAATTCCTTTTCCGGGATTTTATAGATCGCTTTCTTATATCCGACTTCCTTGATGCTTTTTACCCTGTTCACATGAATTCCGGTATTGTAACCATTTTTCATCTTGATAACCAGGTGTAGATCATCGAAATTTCCACTGCGTGGAAGTATGACTCCTTCGAACACACTGCCTGCATCGT